>VMDK01000081.1 GCA_008080835.1 Sphingobacteriia bacterium
CTATGAAGTGAACCTCAAGGAACTGGGAATCCTTGAAGGATACTACGTGTTCTTTGTGAAAACAGAATTGGGGGCCTCTGACACCAAAAAGATCTATTTCCAGTCGGAGCAGTAGATTCCAGAAGCTCCAACGAAAAAGGGGTAGATGATTCTACCCCTTTTTTTATCTCCGAATTTTTGTCCTGTTATTCTTTGATCGAGCAGCCGATCGCCAGTGTTTCCGTCACTTCGGGCTTTTTACCAGCAATGAGTGCGTCTACCGCGTCCTGAACGTAATGTTCTGTTACAAGGCTGGCATCTCGGGCATTGTTGTCAATTGCGCCGATGTAAGCCACTTTAAATTTTGACTTCTTCTTTTCCAACACGTAGACGTGCGGGGTTTTTGTAGCTCCGTATTGTGGGTAGATGTTCTGTCCTTCATCTACGAGATATGGGAAAGTAAAGCCTTTCTCCTGTGCACGGATCTTCATGTTGTCGTAATTGTCGGAAGGGTATGTGACCGGGTTATTCGGATTGATCGCGATCACAGGATAGCCCAAAGGCTTGTATTTTTTATCGAGTTCGATGATCCGATCTTCATTTGCTTTACTGAATGGGCAGTGGTTACAGGTGAAGATGACTATGAATCCCTTGGCATCGGTGTAGTCGCTCATAGAAACGTAATTGCCATCCACATTCAGCAGTTTAAAATCCGTGGCAGTATCACCGATCTTGTATCCATTCTTGATCGTTCGATTCTCTTTGGTCGTATACGCTACGGATCCGATCATGAGCAGCACTGCGAAGATGGTGCTCATGGTTCTTTTGATATCTTTTTTCATGATTGGTTTGGTCAGGTCTATTTCAACACGGTTTTAATGAGTTTGTTCAAACGCTCTTTGTCAATACTACCCTCATAAAAGGTCTGCTTTCCTTTATACAGGACGAGCGTTGCGGGGATAGCACCACTCCAGGTCTTGTCGACCTGGGGGATCCATTTGTTGGCATCTGGTTCATTCAACAGCATCACCTCCGATCGGATGCCATTCTTCTCAACGAAAGGTATCAAACGTTCATTCAGTTGATCTGCAAAATCAAGACTCACGAGTAATACTCTGATATTGCGTTCCGCGCTCTCTTCTTCCAGCTCAGCAAACACCGGCAATTCCGCCACACATGGTAAACACCAGGTAGCCCAGAAATTCACCACAAGGATGTGCTCGCTGTCTGATCCGAGTACTTGTTGCAGCTGCTCAAAGTTCACCACTTCGATCACTCGTTCATTTTCCGGGGTGGTCATTCCTGAAAATAGCGTGAATAGGAAGGTCAAGATGAGCAGTCGATGCAGCATGGCTTCAAAGATGCTACGGGTTCTGTGGTTCGGCACCACGTATAGTTTACGATTTGCGTAATTTTCCCGACGTATGAACAAGCTCTTTGCTATTTCTGCCGGACATGAAGCCACACTTTCCGTGGCTAGGGAGATCCTTCTTCAAGGTGGAAATGCATTTGACGCTGCTATCGCGGCCTATGTGACCATGTTCGTTGCAGAACCTTGCATGGCATCAGCCGGGGCAGGAGGGTTGGCAATGTGCTATGCTCATGGAGAAAGGCCGGTCATGCTCGACTTTTTCACACAAACCCCGGGTTCAAAACAGCTCGAACAAGATCCCGAGTACATCCCTGTTGAGGTTGACTTCGGCAATACCACTGAAACGTTCTATCACGGAATGGGATCAATCGCAATTCCCGGAGCCATGGCAGGAATTGGGGTCCTACATGAGCGATATGGAACGATTCCTCTGAGTGAGCTATTCGAACCGGCTCGCCAACTCGCAAGGACAGGGGTTCCGGTGAACGAATTTCAATCCATTGACATAGGACTGCTTCAGAGCATCATCAAGTGTTCCCCTGAACTGAGAAGCGAGTTTTTTCATGAAGATCGGGTAGTTGAAAAAGGTGATCTACTCAAGCTCCCTTTGATGGACGACTTTCTGGATCACATGGGTCGGGAAGGGATCGATGCTTTTTACCGTGGTGAGATAGGAAGAAGGGTTGCAGATGATAGCCGGGAGCATGGCGGATTCATCAGACGATCAGATATGGAAGCCTATGAGGCGACCTGGGTTGATCCGGTGGAGATCCCTACTTACGGCCAGCGTGTCTTCTTGCCAAATGGACCATCGGTCGGTGGAGCAGTAATGGCTTTACTGATCTCTGAGCTACAAGACAACGGCGATCGATGGATCGACGCGATCACCAAGGTCAGAAAGAGCTGTGGCACTCCTCAGGAGATCATTCAGACAGTGCAACGCGCCCTTCCACATTTGCCATTTGACTTCAATTCGTCGATCGGAACCTTTATGGGTACTTCTCATTTCAACATTGTAGACCGCGAAGGAAATGCCGTGGCCTTGAGCACAACGATCGGAGAGGGTTCGGGATACAGTATTCCCGGCACTCAGATGCACATGAACAATATGCTGGGTGAGCCATATCTGTTGCCTCAAGGGCCTCATTCCTGGACGCCGAATGTGCGGCTCAATTCGATGATGACACCGCTCATGGTATTTGAAAACAAGGACTTTCGATATGCCGGTGGTTCGGGAGGAGCAGGAAGGATTCCCTACATGATCGCACAGGTAATAGACTACCTGTTCAATGCAGGCCTGGATCTAAGAGACGCCACGAACAGCGGAAGGATGCACATACACAATGGCGAACTACATCTGGAGAACGACCTGAAGCGGACGCTAAGCGCCCATACTATTCCCGAGAAACATTGGGACTACAGGTCCCTGTTCTTTGGTGGGGTTCATAGCATTTATGTCAACGATACAATTGGCCTGACCGAAGCCGCAGGTGATCCGCGTCGAAACGGAGTATCTTATGTAGAAGGTTAAAGTTAAGCGTACATCGCGCTCTTGCCGATGCGCGGAACCGTAGCGTCAGGTTTGCTCAAATGTTTCAGCATGCGATGATGCTTGATCATTGCTTGAGCGAAGGTCTCATTTTCCTGATATTCCAGCCCATACTCTTCAGCCGTATCTTTCAAGATCTGCGTGATCGCAGGGTAATGAACATGGCAGATATTCGGGAAAATGTGGTGTATCACATGGATATTGATCCCACCCATGATCCAACTTCCGATCTTGCTTTTTCTCGAGAAATCAGCAGTAGTCTCCAGGACATGGATCGCGTAGTTGTTCTCGATGTTTCCGTTCTCATCCGGTAGCGGATAAGTAGTACCGTCGTATACGTGAGTACATTGGAATATCAGAGCGAAATACAGACCGGGCAAAAGGTGGATCATCACAAAACCGACCAAAATAGCCCATAAAGGAGCCGATAGGAAGATCAATGGAAGGAACAGTGCATAGCTGTAGTAGACCAATTTCCATGCAAGCATGATTAAGACCTCCTTACGTGGATGTTTAATGTTCTTTTGGTTTCCGATATGTGACTCTCCGAAGAACCATTTGAAATCCTTTACCAACACCCAATGCAGCATAGCCAGCGCATAGATCACATACGTGTATATGTGCTGAAACCGGTGTTTTGGCTGCCATGGCTCTTCCGGTGTGAATCGGAACATACCATGAGATTCAAGAGTTACGTCGATACCGTAGATATTCACAAAGCCATGATGCGCACCGTGCATTTTTCGGAACAAATACTGATTTCCGCCGATGAAGTTCATGCTATAACCAAGCATCTTGTTCACCTTACGGTTGGAAGAATAGGCATCATGACAGGCATCGTGCATGATATTGAACGCGATGAAGACGTTCACGAATCCAAGGAATGTGAAAGCAAGAATGAGCAGAAGCGGACTTGAGCTCAGAACATCAGACATGATCAATGCAAACGTTCCGATCCACATCACTGCCGCAAAAATGGTCTTGCGGATCATCTCACCATTGGCGTATTGCGTGATATTATTGTCTTTGAAATAACCCATTACACGTTGACGGAGAACCTTCATGAACTCGTCTTTTCGTGGATTGCTTCTGAAGCGCACACGTTTTGCTGTAGTGGTTTGCTTTAACATATTCCTTGCCTTACTAGACCTTTAGGGGAGTGCGAAGGTACAATTTTGAGAGTGTTGCAACAAGAGAGAACTTTAAGCGGATAAAAATCAGTTTGATCGCCTCGGTGCATCTGAGCTACTTGTATTTGTCATTCAGCCCTGCGCCTTTTCTGATCAGAGGAACAACTTTCTCTAAACGCCGAATTCTTGTCTCTGCTCGCGTCGCTGAACCGACATGTTCCATGAATTCGCGTTGTTTGGCAGGAGTGAATGCCAGGAAAGCATTTTCCAATTGACTATCTTGTTGAAGTGCGTCATTCAGTTCGTCGGGCATGCTTACTTGTTTTTTCTCAGGCTTGATCTCTTTACCTTCTTTTTGATTTTGTATGGCTTCCAGAATATAGGAATGAACCAACGCATCATCGAGTTCGTCCAAAGAACTGAATCGCCATTGACGTAGGCCTTTGGTTGTACCTTTCTGCGCATTGATCAAAACCTTAGCCGGATCATTCAGGAAGACACCTTGAAAGAACCAGATCCCGAAGTATTCTTTGAATGCTCCTATTCCAGCTACGTTCTTTTTACCGATGGAATACACGGGCATTCCCCACTTGAGACTTTCTTCCAACTCAGTCTTGAGGAGGATCTTTCTCAGTGCTTCAACGCCCTCTCCCCATTTACTCTGTTTGGCAAAAAACGCTTCCAGTGATTTCGGCAATTCCATAACTCCTGTTCAGATTGGTCCACCATGTTAAGAAAACTCAGAGCCAATAAGTCGAATTCATATCTTTGCAGCCCTAAAAATTCACAACGATGAAAAAATTGAAATTCATGATACTGATCGCCGCTGCGTTTATGGTGGCGTGTAATTCAGGAACGAACTCTGCAGATGATCAAACTAACGTCGACCAGGTGGACAGCACTCAGACAGAACAACTGGATGATAATGGCCAAGCAGATCCGGTTGTCGAAGACCCTATAGACTCATCCGCAATGGAGGAGAATACACCTGACAACACGATCGAAGAGTTGAATACAAATACTGAAACAGAACAAGATACCAAACCAAAAATGGAAGCATCAAACAACACCGGCATGCCTGATGGGCTTTATGCTAAAATGACCACGAATCGTGGTGAGATCATGATCCAACTTGAAATGGAAAGAGCTCCAATGACAGTTGCAAACTTTGTGGCACTGGCAGAAGGAGATATGCCAAATAGCGCTAAAGGAGAAGGCGTACCATACTACGATGGTATCAAATTCCACCGCGTGATCTCAGTAGCCAACGGAAATGGTCAGGATTTCATGATCCAGGGTGGTGACCCACAAGGAACAGGAATGGGCGGACCGGGTTATCAGTTCCGCGATGAATTCCATCCCGAATTGAAGCACAACGTACCTGGGATCCTTTCAATGGCTAATGCAGGACCGGGTACGAACGGTAGCCAGTTCTTCATCACTATCGTCCCAACTCCTCACCTCGACAACCGTCACTCTGTTTTCGGAAAAGCGGTTAGCGGTCAGGATATCGTGAATGGGACACTCCAGGGAGATGTGATCCAGAAAGTGACGATCATCCGAGCAGGCGCGAAGGCAGAGAAATTTGACGCTTTGGCAACTTTCAATTCCCTCAAGTAATCGGTTCGAGGTTTGATGTTGGATGATGTAAACTTCAACGGACGAAAAGTCCTTGTAAGAGTGGATTTCAACGTTCCACTCAACGCAGAACTCGAGATCACTGATGATGCACGGATCCGGGCAGCACTGCCTACTATTAAAAAGGTCCTTAACGACGGTGGAGCTGTTATTGCCATGTCGCATTTGGGTCGTCCGAAAGACGGTCCGGAGAATAAGTTCTCCCTGGCTCATATCGTTGACACTTTGGCGACTCTTAGCGAGGCTACGGTCCATTTCAGTTCCGACTGTATAGGTTCGGAAGCAGAGCACAAGGCTGAAGAAGTTGCTCCCGGAGAAATTCTCCTTCTCGAGAACTTGCGCTTTCACCCTGAGGAAAAAGCAGGTGATGAGGCATTTGCTCAAAAGCTGGCTTCACTTGGCGACTATTATGTCAATGATGCCTTTGGTACTGCGCACAGAGCTCACGCATCAACTGCCGTGATGGCTAAATTCTTCCCGGGCAACAAGAGCTTTGGTTACCTGATGGCTAAAGAACTCGATAATGCGGAAAAAGTCTTGAGCGACCCGGGTCGACCTTTCACTGCCATTGTCGGTGGGGCAAAGGTGAGCGACAAATTGCTGATACTGGAGAAGCTCATGAATATCGCCGATAACATCTTGATCGGTGGCGGCATGTCATATACCTTTATCAAAGCCAAGCACGGAAACATTGGAAATTCACTTTGTGAAGACGAACGCCTTGACCTGACCACTAGGCTCATGGAAATGGCAGAGGAAAAGGGTGTAAAGCTCATGCTTCCGGAAGATAGCGTGATAGCTAACGATTTCTCCAATTCCGCAGAGACCGGTATTTGCAAGAGCAACGACATTCCTGAAGGATGGATGGGTCTTGATATCGGGCCTGATGCTACAGAGGATTATCGCAAGGTGATCGCGGAAAGTAAAACGGTCTTGTGGAATGGTCCAATGGGTGTTTTTGAAATGAGCAATTTTGCTAACGGAACCCGAGAAACTGCCATGGCAGTTGCCGAGGCAACGGATAACGGTGCATTCTCTTTGATAGGTGGAGGTGATTCAGCTTCTGCGATCAAGAAATTCGACTTGGTTGACAGAGTCAGCTATGTGTCGACAGGAGGAGGAGCCTTACTGGAATATTTCGAGGGAAAAGAACTTCCCGGAGTTGCTGCGATAAACGCTTAGGCTACTGCAGTGTTTGGGCTAGGATGGTCACGAGCATTCCGGTCAAAATGGCCAATCCAAAACTCAGGAGAGTTCCAATGAGGATGTACTCCGTGAGTCTGCGATTCTGAGCATCCTTCAGATCACTGAACCTGAACACTGATTTAGCCGCGATCAGGAATCCGATGGCTTCCCAGTGTCCGCTCAATACAAAGACGTAAACAAGCAGGCGTTCCAATATACCTATGTAGGACCCGGCCTTCTCCAGAGAATTGTTGTCTTCAAGCTCTACTGACCATCTGCTGAGGAACACTTTAAGGCTTAATCCAACCGGAGCCGTGAGGAAAATTGCACCGGTGAGCATGATCAGTTCGGCCGTGCCAAGATCCACGAGTTCGGGCATGTCTGCTCCGGTGAAAAGGTACCAGCAAACGAACAATGTTATGAAGTGCAAAGCCTGATCGAGAAAGAACCAGAACGTTTGAGTAGTAGGGCGTTGAGCATAGACCTTCAGAAGATCCACACCATAGTGAATGATCATGATGGCCAGGAGCATTGGCATTTGATCCAGATCCCAAAGCAACACCGACATAAGCACAGCATGTGTACCCACGTGAGCCAAAAGCCACGGTGATCGGATCTTACGAGTCTGCTTATCCTTTACCCATTTGTAGGGCTGCAAAAAGAAATCTCCCAGTAAATGGGCGATGATGAGTTTAACGAGAATGACCAATTCTACTTGCACAGCTCCAATATACGGTTCCTGCACCAACCTTCCATTTTAAGGAGGCTTTGGATGTTGGAGCGAGACAGATGTGCACTCACAGTTGGTTGTCGGATCGACAAGAGTTCGGCAAGCTCATTTTGTGTATGGTCTCTGTTTTGAAGTAGTGCATGTACAACCTGCGAAGTCGCTGATTTCCAACTATCTGCAGCAATGCTGGCCAGTTCCAACAGGAGATTGATCTCTCGATCAAGTACTTGAAAAGGTGATCGAAAAGCTGTTAAACATGGCAACTTCCGCACATCTTTCAAGGCATAGGCAGCATTCACATATGCAGCACCCTGAGAGAACTTAACTTGTTCCGATTCGTAATCTTCTTCAGCAATTCCAAGTCCGATCCTGGCATCGAGACCTTCATGTGCTCGCAGACCGGATTTGAGGAGCAGGAACCGCTCAATGATGTCGGAGGCGTCGGCAAACCGTATTTGAAAACCATCTCCCCAGTACATTTCCCAATCACGACCTTCCTCACCGAATTCCTTCAAGGAATCCTTCATTGGTTGAAGCCAGGTTTCCGGGTCCCGGTGGTTTTGAGACCCTATGATATCTGCACTGATCACTCCGATCATATATAGCATTATTTAACTATAAAGTTCAAATATAGCTAAAATAAACTATAAAGTAAACATATAGCTATAATAGACTATATAGAGCGAATTTCGATGATAATCTCCGTTTCATCTTTGATCTTCGTAGATTCTGCACTGCCGTGACCAGGGACCCAGATGATACGTCCCTTCGAGATCAACACGGGAGTGATGGATTTTTCATGCACCGGAACCTTATGGTCGATCAATATGTCGCTCACTAACTTGCTACCATGCAAGCCGAGCAATTCAATGCGGTCGCCATTTTCCCAGGAACGAAACAGCCAGGGAAAAGGAGCTTGCTCTGCTGATACATATGCTCTTTTGTTGTCAGGATCGAAATGCAGTTCCTCTCTGCTCACCTCTCTTGCTTCGAAATGGATCCCGCCCCATTCGAACTGTCCAAGGCCGTTCACTATCACGTCTGCATGAGTCGTCAATTCGCTGATTATCAGCGCATCTCTATCTCTGAGGATCTGATACTTACCGGAAGGATATGTAGCTCCGGGCTCACTTTCCAGATCACGAACTATATCACTGCATTGGGAAGGAGTGAAACCCAGTTCGCCCACTAAATCGTACAACACAGAAGCAGGACGTGGAAAACTCTGAAGTTGAGGAATGGATATTCTGCTCGAATTATCAGATCGAGTGACGAGCTGAGCTTTTTCAAGTAAGAAGCGATAGTTCTCGTGTTGGTCTCCGATCAGGTTTGAGTTTTCAGTCGTCTTGCGCAACAAGTTCTCATCCAGTGCTTTCCACGATGGGATCACATCAAGGCGCAACGCATTTCGCAAATAGTCTCTTTTCCTGTTCGAGCTGTCGGTCCGAAATGCAAGACGCTGCATTCTGGCGTAATCTTCGATTTGCTGACGCTCGAGGCATAACATCGGTCGAATGATGTAGTCTCGTTTCACAGGGATTCCCGCTACGCCTTTCACACCGGTACCACGCATCCAGTTGATCATGACGGTTTCGAGCACATCATCCGCGTGATGCGCAGTCACGATCAAAGCGTTCTTTGCCCTGTGTAATTCAGAAAACCACTGATACCTCAATTCACGGGCAGCTTCCTGTATGCTCAAGCTACGTTTCTCAGCGTAAAGCTTGGTATTGAAATTCATCGTGAAGAAAGGCACCTTGAGTTCAGTTGCCATTTCTTCCACAAAGACCTGGTCCTCGTCACTTTCCCGACCTCGCAATTCGAAGTTGCAATGGGCAATAGAAAGGTGATATCCGAGTTTGAGCAGTAAGTGCACAGCCACAACAGAGTCCACACCGCCGCTAACAGCAACGATCAACTCGCTTCCTTCGGGGATGAGATGCTCACGGTTAATGAATTCTTGAAGTCGCTCTTGCATTATTTTTGCTCCGTTTTCAAAACTATGACTCCACTGCCATCCCTACAACATTTCTTCTCACTCGGTCGGAAGGCAAAAGTGATGTTCATTCTCCTCATCTCCTTTCTGGGTACGACATCCATCATGGCTCAGGAAGAGGATGATGACAAGGTGATCGAACTGATCAGAGCGGATGTTACGGAGTATGATGCTGCTTATTTAGACGCCGAGCGCGTAAAAGGAAATGTACGTTTCAAGCATGGGACCGCACTCATGGATTGCGATAGTGCCTGGTTCTACCGGAAGGAAAATCGCATTGAGGCATATGGCAACATCTATATCCGTCAGCAAGACACCCTGAATCTTTGGGGAGATTATCTGAACTACGACGGAGACAAAAAACATGCGGAGGTCCGACGAAATGTCCGCATGCGCGACAAGGAAATGAGCCTTGAAACAGAGTTGCTGGAGTACGACCTGGAAAACAAAGTGGCCTACTATCCTGCACATGGAAAGATCCGAAATGGACAGGACCGTCTGCGCAGCAGAGTAGGTAGATACTACAGTCGAAGCCGCACCTTTTTCTTCAAGGACAGCGTTGTGCTTATCAATCCGGAATACACGATGAACAGCGATACGCTGGAATATCAAACCTGGTCGAAGACGGCATATTTCTCCGGTCCTACATACATTACCAGTGAGGAGAATACCATCTTTTGTAGAAAAGGCTGGTACGATACCGAGCGAAACAAATCCAATTTCAGTCGCGGAGTTTGGATCGAAGGAAAGGAGAACAAGCTGGTTGCAGATAGCATGGTCTACGATCGAAATACCGGATTGGGAGAAGCATTCCGCGAGATAGTCCTCATCGATACATCAGAGGATATCCGAATTACCGGGCAGTACGGATTCTATAACCGTAAGCTGAAATTGACTCGTATTACAGGAGACCCAATGGCTGTGAAATATGTAGATGAGGACAGTCTCTTTCTCAAGGCCGATACATTGATCGATCTGACCGACACCTCCAGTGGTAACAGAAAGCTCTTCGCTTACCACACGGCCAAAATGCACAAATCTGATATGCAAGGGGCCTCAGATTCACTGATATACGATTTCGATGATTCGACGATCCAAATGTTCATCGATCCGGTCATTTGGGCTGAAGGTGATCAGATCACAGGTGATACGCTCATCATTTATCGTAGAAATGGTCAGCTCGATAAAATGGACGTCATCGACAACGCATTTATCGTTTCAGAAGAGGTGCCCGGGCACTACAATCAGATAGGAGGACGAGACATGCTCGCCAAGTTCGGTGATGGTAAGTTGCGAAGGATACGCGTATTCGGGAATGGAAGGAGCTTGTACTATGCACAGGAAACCGACTCGTCATATACCGGTGTGAATCATATTGAGTGCAGTGAAATGCTCATTTCAATCGATTCGAACCGGGTGGATGAGATCAGTTTATATACGAATCCGGAAGGTAAATTCTACCCGGTGGACCAGCTTCCATCAAACCTTCGAACGTTAAAAGGGTTCAGGTGGCTCACTGATCGACGTCCTCAGCTCACGGATTTCCTCAAGCAGAGGGAAGAACGGGAAGAAGAACGCATTGACCACACGAAGGATCTGCTCAAATCCGATGAATCGATCGAATTACCCGAGGTGATGCAGCTGCCGGAAAACTAGATTCAGCTTTCTCTGATAATACGCGCTTTAACGCGTTTGTCGTTGACTTTCAACAAGAAAGGGTGAAATAATACCCCGAATACGATGATCGCTGTCCCTATGTAAAAGCTTGCGTTGAGATCCTGGTCCTCCTGAAAGATCCATGCCGCCAAGAGAATGCCGTACACCGGTTCCAGATTGATCGTAAGATTTGTTGTGAACGCCGACAACACTTTCAGGGATGAAAGCGAGAGTGCATATGCCAATGAAGTACACAATAAGCCCAAGACCAGCATGTACCAGAACGAATGGATGTGACATCCGAATAAGGGATACTTGCTGATCAGGTGATCTCCGGTGAGTGAGATCTGCTCTATACTTAGACCACCATGGTAGATCGGCAGCATCACCGTTATGAAGAGGAAGCCACTTCCCAACTCTACAACCGACACAGACAGAGTGTTGTGGTTAGCGATGTACTTCTTGTTGATCACACTGAACAATGCTGCCAGGAATGCGGAGATCAATCCAACGATGATCGCGCTGAAATAGAAGGATCCAACCCCTGAGATCAGGTATATACCGATCACCACCAGGATACCTAAGAATATCTCTACACGCTGGAACTTACTTTTCGTGATCGCCGGTTCAAGGAAAGAGGTGAATAGCGTAGAGGTGGCAAGACAGGCCAGGGTGATACTGGCGTTGTTGCCCAACTTGATGCTACCGTAGAACGTGATCCAATGCAGGGCAACCAGTACACCGACTCCACAAAACCGAAGGAGGTCTTGCTTACCGATCTTTCTCAGCCCTCGGATCACTCCGGGAACAAGCAGTAACCCGACAACACTGATCCACATGCGATGCCAGACCAGGATGGTCTCGCTGTATACGATGAGCTTACCGAGTATGGCAGTGATCCCAAAGAGCAGAACTGCAAAGTGTATCTTGAGATATGCCGGGGCTTTATCGCTACTCATACCTGTTCGTCAATTAAGCGAAGCTACGTCTATAATCTAGATTCCGGAGTTGCGATTTGCGATCACCTGTAGGACCGTATGACCCACTGCCTTAAGTGTTGCTGCATCGATCACATCCATATTGTCTTTGTGCGTATGCCAGTAGTCGCCGAAGCTTCCTGTGCTTAGGTCGTGCTCAATGATATCGATCATCGGAATGCCTGTTTGAGTTTGCACAAACTGGTGGTCGTCGATCACTGCACCTCCGTTGATATTTAGGAAATGTTTGCCATAACCGAGTTGCTGACCCGTGGTCCATACTTCCCGCACAAGTCCCGGATTGACTCGGATCGAATTTACTTCGTACGCAAAGATGGCGTCTTTAGCGCCCACCATGTCGAGCAGAATACCTTCTTGCGCAAAATAGTCGGCTACATGCAAATTACCAGACCAGTATTGGCTTCCAAGACACCACGTGGCGGGATGTCCTCCTCTGCTACCCATATCTTCTGCATCGAAGAAGATGATATCTATTCCGAGCCCAAGGTCAAGATCTTTCAGTTGTCTGGCTATCTCCAGAAGTGCACCAACACCACTCGCCCCGTCGTTGGCTCCGTCGGAAGGTTCCGTTGGCCTTTCCGGGTCTTCATCGGCATATGGTCGTGTGTCGAAGTGGGCTCCCAACAAGATGCGTTTCTTACTTTCTGCATTGAAAATGCCGATCGGATTGTTGATCGGAACGATGTTCCCTGACATCGTTCTGAAGGTTCCTTGTTGTACGAATGCGGTATCGCAATATTCTGCCAGTTTTTCGTTCAGGAAGTTGACACATCTACCATGTGCTGCCGTTCCTGGAACGCGAGGCCCGAAGGAAACCTGTTTCTCTACAAAGTAATAGGCGCTGTCTTCATTGAAAGATACGTCGACCCGCTTTGGTGGAGGTTTGGTCCCTGTATTGGTTTCTCCTGTAGTTGAAGTACCTATGGTGTTTCCAGGACCGTTCGGCTGACAAGCAAACAAGATCAGTGCAAGAGCACCTAACAAAGTATATAAGGCACTCCTCATCATTTGATCGTATAAGTGGTGCCTTCCTTGCCGTCTTTGATCTCAAAACCAAGCTGAGCGAGTTTGTCGCGAATGGAATCGGCGGTGCTAAAATCTCTGTTCGTTTTCGCTTCGTTGCGTATCTCGAGCACCATTTGCATCAAACCGTCAACCTTGTTATTGTCCAAGGAAGCAGAACGTTCGTCTTTCAGTCCAAGTACATCATGCACGAACATGGAGCTGAACTCCTGCAGCTCTTTCAAGTCTGCTGCAGTGATGGTCTCTTTCCCATCCTTGATTAGGTTGACCCATTTGACCATTTCAAACATATGCGCGATCGCGATCGGCGAGTTGAAATCGTCATCCATAGCTTGCACAATGCGGGATCTCAGGTCGGCCACATCAACCGAAGACGAATCGGACGTCGGAAGATCATTCAGGTCAGCCATGGCCTGCATGAGTCTCTTGTTGCCTTTTTCCGCTGCTTGCAATGCCTCATTGGAGAAGTCCAACGTGGAGCGATAATGCGCTTGAAGCATGAAGAAGCGTATGGTCATCGGATCATAGGCTTGGGTGAGCAATGGGTGCTCTCCGGTCATCAGTTCACGTGGTGTGATACCGGTACCTTCACTTTTCGACATCTTGCCACCTTCGAAGGTGAGCATATTGGTGTGAAGCCAGTATTTGACAGGATCTTTTCCGTAACCGGCTTTGGCTTGTGCGATCTCACATTCGTGGTGAGGGAACTTCAGGTCCATACCACCACCGTGAATGTCAAAAGTAGGACCGAGGTATTTGGTACTCATCACAGAGCACTCCAGGTGCCATCCCGGGAAACCAAGCCCCCAAGGTGAATTCCACTTCATGATATGCTCCGGTTCGGCTTTTTTCCAAAGTGCGAAATCCAGCGGACTTCGTTTGTCACTTTGACCATCCAGATCGCGGGTATTGCTGATCAGGTCGTCGGTATTTCGACCGCTCAGCTTTCCATAATCATTGTCTCTGTTATAAGCTTCCACGTCAAAGTATACTGAACCATTCGCCTCATAGGCAAAGCCGGTATCGATGATGCTTTCGATCAACTCGATCTGTTCGATCAAATGACCTGTTGCCGTTGGCTCGATGGAGGGAGGTAACGCATTGAACGCATCCATCACTTTGTGAAAGTCGAGCGTATAACGCTGTACAACTTCCATGGGCTCGATGTTCTCGAGTCGCGCCTTCTTGGAGATCTTGTCCTCATCCGAATCGTCGAGCAGGTGTCCGACATCCGTAATATTACGGACGTAACGAACCTTGTAGCCTTGGTGAAGCAAGTAGCGATAGATCAGGTCGAAAGAAACGAAAGTTCGTACGTTACCGATGTGCACTTCCGAGTATACGGTAGGACCACACACATACAATCCGACAAAAGGTGGATCGATGGGTTGGAATTCCTCAACCTCGCGCTTGAGTGTGTTGTATACTTTGAGTTTCGACATAGACGCAAAGATAGACAAACAGGCAGGTCGAGGTATGGTTCAACCAAATTTCCACTAACTTTACGATATGCATTACAGAACGGTGATCTTTTGTCTGCTTTTGGCCTTCACGTCGACGGTCTTTGCACAAGGAGGCATGATCGAAAGACCACCGGTCAATCACAAACTTGGACTGGAGTTTCAGGCATATCCTGCCGGATTGATGCCGGGCATTTCATATGCGCTGGGAATCGGAGCGGATCATGAGTTTCATCTGCGGGCCGGGATGAACTTCGCGAAGCGAAACGATTGGGGGGTGCAGTTGGATGAGCGTGGATCTGGCTATGGGGTGACAATGGGATATCGATATCGCTTTCAGTTGTGGAATGAACTCTTCTCGATCGGACCGAGATGCGACATTTGGGACATGGATATCAACTTTATAGATACTCGTGTCATGGCTCCTTGGGTCGTGCGAAGTGAGACCGAGATCCTGGTGGTTCAGCCAACACTGGAATTTGCCTGGTGGAAACGATTTGGCGATAGTCTATTCGAAATGGGGCTCAGTTTATCCAATGGGTACGAGATCAATGTCCGCACTCGTGGTTTGCCGGTCGGAGAGGGATTCATCACCTTAGTTGGGTTAAATGCAAGAGTATTGTTGAACAGGTAGAACCATGAGTATACGAGTCAGACCCCGGTTTCGAATTCACTCAGAGCGCAGCTCTTCAGAGATCGAAGAACACTTCAGGAACAAGCTCAAGGAAGAGGATCATAGTTACGAAGGACGGGTGATCGAGGGGCATGTAGTTATCAAAGTGATCCCTGAAGAGCAACATTATTGGTCGCCGCAGCTGAGTTTATCCATGGAGGAAGAGACTGATGGTAAGACTTTGATACGTGGCTTATACGGACCCAATCCGGGAGTCTGGCTGATGTTCACTTTCGTGCATATTGCCACCAGCGTGGCTGCCATGTTCGTGTTGATCATAGGCTTGTCGAATATGAGTCTGGGATTATCCTCCATGATTCTGTGGAGCTTACCTGTTTTGGCCGTCATCAGTCTGATCATGTACCTGATTGCGCGGGCCGGTCGCAAGATGGGAGAGGAGCAGCTGTTCGACCTCCATCACTTCTTCGAGCAACACTTCGGGGAGAAGGTTGTGATCGAATAGTTCTACTCCGTTATTCTTTTGTTGTATCTAAATGATTTAGTATCTTTGCACTCGCAAAATCAAAGGGGTTCCTTTGATGCATGAACCAGACAGATCACGTCGTTCACCCCCGATCTGAGATCGGATATAACAACGCGGGATGGAGCAGTGGTAGCTCGTCGGGCTCATAACCCGAAGGTCGCAAGTTCGAGTCTTGCTCCCGCAACAAAGAAGAAAGGTCATCCATACGGATGGCCTTTTTTGTTTCGTCGAGTTTCAGCGTTACACGGAGCAAGACGAGAACCCTGTCCGCCTCAGGCAGATTTAGATCCGGGATCTTGGAGTCGTGATGAGAGATTGGCTCTGCTTCACTGATTAAATTTGCAATACAATATGGCCCGATAGTTCATCCGCCCGAGGCGGATAAAATGGATACCTGCCCGGTTGACATCAGTCAGGCGGGAATAGAAGTTTCCCAAACCCTGTCCGCCTATGGCGGATTTAGATCCAGGTTCTTAACGTCGTACGTGTGTGGCTCTGAAACACCTATTAACTTTGTAACTCATCAGGCCCGATAGTTCAATGGATAGAATAGAAGTTTCCTAAACTTTAGATCCAGGTTCGATTCCTGGCGGGGCTACAAATAACTTATTATCAGTTTTTTAAGTGTAGTCTAAGAAAGAGAGCATCTGCTCTCTTTCTTCATTTAGGACAACATTAGGACAACATTTTTAGCTGTTCAGTACGGACGTGTATATACAAGAATTGAATTCTCGTATATACGAGCTTTAATCAATCCACCTCATCTGAAAGAGAGCGTTTCAGTCTTTTTATATAGATGAACTGATAAAGTTCAAAAAACAAAGACTGAAATATGAATTCAAAGAAAAGACGATACATACAGACGAAGTTCATACAGTTCATCGCTGAAAAAAACAGACTTCAAGATGACGATGAGGTTCAAGATGAAATTCAGGACGAAGAAGTTGAAAATCTTGAAGATGAGGTTCAAGATGAAGAAGATGACTTGCTTACTGAAATAATGAGAGACCTTAAAAAACTTGAAAGAAGAAAATGATACAGATAATAGATGAAAAGAAGAACGCGCTGTATTCATTGAATGAAATCGCTGAAATACTGGGCGTTTCAAAATCAACAGCAAGAAGATATATGCTTCGAGAAAACTTTTCTCAGGAACTCGACTATAATGGTCAAA
>VMDK01000090.1 GCA_008080835.1 Sphingobacteriia bacterium
AAAATCTCGAGGTGTAAAATCAAAGTTCGATATTTGAATAGAGTTGTCTACTAAACGAGACGGATCGGTATTTCTACCGGTCCGTTTTTCATTTATACCCCCGTCATCCCCTGTAAATGAGTGGATTAACCTAAAAATAGGGTTAAGATCTGAGGTTCGATATTCCCTCTCTACGGGATTGATGACAATACCCTTGGGAAATATCAATTTTTGGACTGAAACCTTAGTCTCATAATCCCTATAACCCCATATTTCATTGAGTTTACGGGAGAATTCAACCAAATCCTCAACCTTTTTATCAAGGTTCGATATCCGAACTTGAAAATCCTCCAATTTTAACTCAACAGTCCTCATTTCCGCTACAGTTTCATTTTTAAATCGATTGTACAAGTCTTTTGAGCGCTACAAAAACCGATAAGGCTACAAAAGTGATAGGGCTTCAAGAACTATAAATAACAGAAGAGAAATCAACCAAATTAATGTAAATTGAAAATCCATAATCGTCTCTTAGCTTTTGTTACACTTCATTCGACGACGTACAAGAAGGTCAAATACGTTTTCATGAATATGCGCTTAGGGCGTATAAATTTATGAAAGAATATCTAAGTCGAGAAAGTGCCGTTCTAGAACAGTAGCGGAGACGCACCTATCCCGGAAAAGGCACACCTCTCAGTCTCTGCTACTTGCGGATGATCTTTTTGAACGACTCCGCAAATTCGATCATAGTCGAATATTCATGCAACTTGGCCAATTTCAAGTTATTGCTGAATATCAGCACGGCCTCTCCATTGCTCTCCAAATGTTCGATCTTACAGTTCTCAATGAGTTCCTTCAGTTCACTCTTCATGAAAGCGTCCATCTCTTCAATGTCTTCCACCTTCACACCGAATTTTTTCGAGAAATTGGGATACATGACATAGTCGATGTCTTTATGGTCACTCAGTGGTAAAACCCGATCTAAAAAATCCCTTCGCTCAATTGTGAATTTAGGAATTGGGAAAGACAGGCGAATCAGTCCGACCGTTGTCTCATACTCCTCATTGATATGAAATGCACTCTCTTCAAAGGTCACATCGATCAGCTCTATCCTGATGTCACCATCTTGATTGGAGATGAGGTTTAACTCTCGTTCAATCGGACGTGTCTTGAAGAAATAAAAGGACTGGAAGTATTCCGGATTCTCGATTTTTGATTGAAAATTCCACCCGTGATCTGCTGCTAACTCGCGTAGCATAAGTTGACGCTTGGTGCGCTTCATCTCCATCCTGAGGTTTGACCGTATGGCCAATTTGTGATTTGAAGATGAAAGATGATTCTCTAGTCCGACAATATCCACTTCATCCCCTTGATTCTCTCTGATGGATTTGAATTCATACAACGTTTCCAATGCGGTATGACCAACGATCCGCGTTTGCGACAGATCGATCTGAACCCTTGCGCCATCGGGAATTTGATCAAGTAATCGGTTGATCCTCAAGATCCCCAGGAAGTTCACGATCCCTCTCAACCGGAGCATATAGGAGTTGTCTGACTTCTTGATCACATGGGAGCTGGAATTGAGCATCGCGTAAACAAACCGCTGGATCGACATTCTGGAAAGCAGAAAGTGGATAAATAAAATGAGCGACAAACCACCAAAGAGCCCAACCAGCAGGTTAGTATATAATGTTAGTACCAAGGTGAATGTGAAGAAGAAAAGCTGCTCGATACCAAACTTATTGATCTCCTGAAACACCCTGGGTGAAGCCAGTTTGAATCCGGTGAACACCAGTAATATTGCGAACGCTGCAAGAGGCACCTGCTGCATAATAGGCGCAAGGAGAATCACCAATATGAGAAGAAACACACCTTGGTAGAAATTCGACCACCTGGTCTTGGCCCCGTTGTGAACGTTCACAGTGCTTCTTATAACTACAGCAATGATGGGAAGCCCACCGATCAACCCGGCAGCCATGGTGCTAAGACCAATTCCTGTGAGGTCTTTGTTCAAGTCAGTCTTGCGCTTATACGGGTCGATCTTGTCTACCGCTTTAGCTATGGTCAGGGATTCGACACTGGTAATGATCAGGATTGAGAATACGATCAGCCAAAAATCCAATCGGTTTACGGCCCCAAAATTCGGATACATGATAGAGTCGAGGATGGAATCCGGTACCGATAAGAGCAGATCCGGCCCCACGTGATAAGTGCGTCCAAGAAAATTCAAATCGTGCGGCTGGAAAAAGTCGAACGCATAGGCAAACGGTATCGATAGTCCGATCACCCAGATCGGGGGCGGTATTACGTGAAACAGTTTGTAGCTGATCCGCGAACTATAGATCATGATGAACAACCCGACCAGTGCGGTCATGACCACAAATGGGTTAGCCTGGGGTAGCATCTTCACTGCATCGAATAAGTTGTCTACAATACCTGTAGCATCCGAATGCGTCCCAAGAGCCACGTGAATCTGTTTGGCGAATATGATGATCCCTATCGCAGCCAGGATCCCATGGATCACACTGGAGTGAAATACGTCCGCAAAGCGTCCCAGCTTGAAAATACCTAGCACGGCCTGTATCAATCCGGAAATGACGAAGGCAGCTAGCATGTAGTTGAATGCTTGTCCCGTGCCATCCTCCAGCGTGATGATCCCGGCCAGAATGATCCCGATCACACCTTTTGCCGGACCGTTCACAGAAATATGACCTCCCCGGAAGAACGTGGTGACCAATCCACCAACCACCGCCGACCAGATCCCGGCCATTGGAGGAGCACCCGCTGCAATAGCGATCCCCAGCGAAAGTGGTAAAGCGATCAATGCCACGCTTTGCGCAGCAGCCATATCACTCTGCCAATTCTCCTTTAATCCTTTTAGTCCTTTTTGGGGTGTTACGGGCATGTTCCGGAAATCTCTCTCGTTAAGTCTATCATTCAGCCAACTTTGACGGAACAGGGTGAAAATAACAATCTTTCTGCTACTAGAAAAAGTTAGGTCATGTCCTGCGATCGAATTATTGAGTTATTTCTTTGGTGAGCAATCGAACATTCGTTCGGCAAACCCATAGCACACCTGACTTCGTAAGGACAAACAGTTCACGGCATTTTCAATATCCAATTATTGCATTCCGCAATTTTCTCGACCATATTTCTTGATTTTCACCACTTTACAAGGAAGATTATGACGTAAAATTGTGTGGTCGACCGATCAATATGTACGTAAGAAACGTCTCAAAGTCTGTCATCACCCGGCGTATCGGATTGCTCATTCTGTGCGCTTTATCTTTGATCCTGACCGGATATATCCTGTCGGGTTCGAATACATTATCAGCACTGTTCGTGCGCATGGCCTTTGCGATCTACGGCGTGATCACCATTTACGGTATCAGCCCACTCATCCTGGAATCAAACAGTTACAAAGAGTTCCTCGAGAAGGTTCGATGGATGGTAGCCATTGGATTGACACTAGTACTTGGTGCGCTCTTCTTCCTGCTGTTCCGGTTTGATCCCGATCCCGTGCCGGTGCTGAAGATCATCCTGACCATCGGGCTCATTGGTCTGGTATACTCCCTTCGTTTCCCCATCGCAGGGAAGAGAACACGTTTGAAGAATATCATCGTGGTCAAAAACCTGTTGATCGGAGTATCATGGGGCTTGAACGTGTTGCTCGGTGCAGGGGATATCGGTGATCAAACAGTATTTACGCTATTCCTTTTTGTCAGTTTTCAGATCACGATGGGAAGTTCGATCCGCGATATGCAGGATATTGAAAAGGACAAACTAATGGGTATTCAGACCGTTCCCATGGTACTAGGAAAGACCAGAAGTATCTTGCTTTATTTCGTCTTGAATGTGATCTCATTACTTGCATTGGTCCTTTCTCCGCTGAATCCTATCGTCATCTGGGTAGTGCTAATGGTCTTTGGATGGCGGATACTTCACCTGATCATGCTTCGTCGGACAAGAAATCGCGAATTTTGGTGTCAGACCTATAATATTCTCATGGGAACATATGTCCTGTGTATCATCCTGATCTTTCAATACATATTATGGAGTTAAATAGTGTAGCCTGGGCGTTGATCGTCCTAGTATCGGGGAGTTCCTTCACTCTCTTCTGGTTTCTTGATTCGCTGATGCACGCGGGTCTGGACGATACGCCGATCACAGAACGGGAACTAGTTACGCATCGGATCCTGATCGGGACGTCATTGTTCATGGAAGCCTCACTGGTGGCCATGTTCTGGTTCCCGCTCCTGGCACTTCCCTTTTTTATTGCCACATTTCTGACGAGATTAGCACATGAATTCATAGACGAATTGCATTTTCACATGAACCGTTGCACACCACGTGAAACGTTCCTGCATGTGGTCATGTGGCTGTCTATTCAGATAAAGACCTTTGCCATGCTTATTTGGGGGTTCAAGTATCAGTTTCGTGGAGTGGAAGACTTGCATCCTGTTTTGTACGTCTGGGCCGGTATCACCTTCCTTTTCATGGCTTACACGAGTTACAAAGAGTGGTTTCAAAAAGTAGAACGTGATCTCAGTATATAAACTCAAACCCGCTTTTCAGCGCTTGCTGACCCCTTTGATGAGAGGTCTGCGTAGTATGGGTGTTACACCCAACCACTTGAGTTTTGCAGCCATCCTTTTGTCTGGCTTTATGGGATATGCGTTGTGGATGTCATCCACGGCAGACTGGTATCTGCTTCTGGTTCCATTGGGATTGCTATTGCGAATGGCCTTGAACGCAATGGACGGCATGATGGCAACTCAGTTCGACATGAAGACAACCTGGGGGGAGATCCTCAATGAGTTCGGCGACATGATCTCCGACATTTTGATCCTACTCCCAATGTTCGCCCTTCCCGGGATCGAATGGTGGATGGCTGTGATCTTTACCTTACTGGCACTCTTGAATGAATCCGCCGGCATACTTGCGAAAGCCATAAGCGGTATCAGGCGTTATGACGGTCCGATGGGCAAGAGCGATCGGGCGCTGTTCGTCTCATTGATAGCTCTGACCTACTACTTTTACCCGGAGGTGAGCTCATTCGTTCAGTACATCCTTATGGTGGTCACCATCTTGATCCTGATCAGCACTTCCATTCGCCTCAAGAAATCCGTTTCATGAATCTCTTTGGTCAACATATCGCCGTAGAAGTACTATATGTGATCGGAAGCATTCTTGCGGTATTGATCCTGTGTACGCTCGCATTTTACATCTTCTATCAACTCAAGAGATCTGACTTGAGCAAGGAATTGCTCACGAGGACCATCTCCTGGTGGAAGATCGCTTCCGGATTTTTCATTGTATTGTTGGCACCTCCGATCGTAGGCACCTTGATCATCGCCTACGTTTCGTTCGTTGCCTTACGAGAAATGCTTTCGATAGGCATGTTCCGCGAATCAGATCGGACTGCACTTTTTGCGGCATACCTCGTCATACCGATCCAATACTACCTGGCGTATAAGGGAATGCTCATTGAGTTCCTCACCTTCATTCCACTGGTCACCTTTATCATACTTCCGTTTATCCTGGTGCTCAAAGGATTTACAGAACGAATAGGTAGATCCATGTCGCTGATCCCGAGCACCCTGATCCTCACGGTGTACATGATCAGTCATGTGGTCATGCTCTATTCTGCACCGATCAAAGAACATCCCGCCGGGCATAGTGGATTGATCCTGTTCATTGTAATGACCACGGCCTTCAATGATGTGTTCCAGTATACCTGGGGAAAGCTTTTGGGAAAACATAAGGTTCTACCCAAGATCAGTCCAAACAAGACTTGGGAGGGCTTCATCGGAGGTGTATGCACCACGGCCGGTTTGGCGTTCTTAATTCGTTTTTTAACTCCGCTCTCGGGAGTGCAAGCGGTGATCGTCGGGTTGATCACAGGCGTTATTGGCTTCATTGGTGATTCGCTCATCTCCGGTATAAAAAGGGATCTGGGACTAAAGGACACCGACAATGTGATCCCGGGCCATGGCGGTGCCATGGATCGACTGGATTCGATTTTGTTCACCTCCCCCATCTTCTTTCACCTCTTGATCAGAATGGCCGGCGTATGAGTAAGTTCTTTGCACGTGTGGTATACTTCCTTTTGGTCAGACCATGGCTGGTGTACGTCGTTGGTGTGCGGTTCGTAAATCGCGACATCCTTGACACCACCAAGCAGTGCATTTTTGTGGCCAATCATAACAGCCATTTTGATGCCTTGTCGATCATGGCTGCACTACCGCCCAAGTCATTTAATCATACCAAGACTGTAGCAGCCGCTGATTATTTTGATCAAAACAAGTTTACCCGGGCTTTGATGAAATTCTTTTTTAATGCCTGTTTGATACGAAGGAAAAAAGATGAGAATGGACCATCGATGATCGATCAGTTAGACAAGGAAGTGAAGGATGGGTATTCACTCATTCTATTCCCTGAAGGCAGTAGAGGCCGACCTGGCGTAGTATCAAATTTCCACAAAGGGATCGCTGTCCTCTTGATGCAAAACCCCAAGATCCCTTTCGTACCAATATATCTGGACGGTTTCGGTCGGGTCCTCCCCAAGGGTCAATCCCTGATCATACCTCTGGTCTGTCAGGTACGGTTTGGAAAACCAGTGTATGTCAATTCCACGGAGATCGACGAAATCATGGACACAGTAACAGGCGCAATATTTAAGCTCAAAGAAAAAGACGAACGCGACCGCAATCGCTTCACCTTCAAATAGATACATATGAACACACCAGCTATCTCCGTCATCTACTTCTTGATCGCCTCCCTGCTTGGGGCTTTGGGACAATACCTGTACAAGTCAGGCGCCGAAACGTCTACGGGTGGACTGGGTTCCTACGTGAGCAATCCAAGGATCTTGTCTGGTGTCGTTTGCTACATAGCAGTCATGGTTCTCTTCGTCGCTGCATTTAAAAAAGGAGGTTCGCTGACAGTCCTGTATCCGGTCTACGCAAGTACATTCGTATGGGCTGCCTTGCTAGCCATGCTGGTCTACGGAACTCCTATCAAACCGGTTAATATCGCAGGAATGGCCCTGCTCATTTTCGGCATGTATCTCATGGGAAAATGATCCGAAACAAAACAATCTACACCTCCTTCATTGGAATACTGACCCTAGTCTTGGTTGTCAGTTCTTCATTTACTCAAGGACACACGCGCTGTGTAGAATACGAATTAGATCTACCGGACATCAGGATCACTCGAAATACGGTCAAACCAAAATCCCAGCGAGATGCGATCGTGATCCTCTCCGGCATGGGTGACAATCGCAAGCGGCGAAAGATCCAAAAGAAATTCTTCTGTGAAAGCTATGATCAGGATGTATTCATCCCTGCCTATACAGATCGGTCTTCGTACGAGAACACTGTCGCCAATTTTCACGAATTCATGGAAAAAGAGGAGATCGATTCGTTCAGATCAGTTCACTTCTTCTGCTACATTCTGGGTTCGTGGATCTTGAACGAATATTTGACCGAACATGAGGTCCCTAATATGGCCAGTGTGGTTTACGACCGCAGTCCGATACAGGAGCGCGCGCCCGACGTCGTCATGCAGGAGATCCCCTTCATTGCGCAATTGGCGAAAGGCCGGATCCTGAAGGATATGGTTGGTATGAGATACCGCCCGATAGCACTTGACCATTGCAGCGTAGGGATCATTGCAGAGAATAAGGCAACAAAGCTCATGCGGCATTTTAAGGAGGAGACTCTTGCTATGGGTGAGTTAGAGTGGGAACATCCTGAAACAGGACAAGATCACGATGATCTGATGTACGTATTCTTGAATCATGATGAGATGTATGAGCGCTTTGATGTGTTCGGTGATCCCCTTTTGTATTTCTTTCAACATGGTGCGTTCCCTGAGGATGTAAAAAGGAACCCATTTGATAGGGATCCCTTTTCTCGGAAATAACCACATTACAGTCATTCGTCCATGTCCCGGCTTCATATTCCATCACATGCATATCTTTGATCAATGAGCCGGACTCTTGACGGATATAGAGCATCAGCGCTATTCATTTGTCCCTTGCAGAATATGACTTACAGCCGATACCACCTAAATAAATAGACTCCATTCTCAGAAGGAGAATAGAGTCTAAATTATAGTTTCAACTCTATGTTAAAGAGATATGTGAAATGAGAAATTCATTCTATTATTAAGCTTTCTCTTTAACAACTTCGATCTTATTAAAAACCGGATCCAGAGACATCAGATATCTGTACAGAGCTTTGAGTTCTAATTCATCCACACGAGAGAATAATTCCCAAGGCATTGGGCTCTCTTCATAGATCCGTCCCTGCCGAAAACGCGCAATGAACTCCTCTTCTGTCCAATTAGCCATGATACCGGTATTCTGGTCAGGGGTAAGATTGGGTGTGGTGAACTGCATGGTAGAACCAGGTTCGTTCACATCTCCACCTCCGGCAAATGGTTCACCGAGAAATTCTCCCGTTTGCATACTCCTCTCGGTATGGCAACCGACACAATCCCCTACTGAATTGGCCAGGTACTTGCCGTACTCTACGGAAGCCTCAATGGGCACAGACTTAGGTGGAGTTTTTGTGGGGCCGGTCGGCTTGATCAGGCCAAATGCCATCACGGCCTTTCCAAGGAAAGAATACTCATTCTCAGGTACCTTGTGATATTCGGCCGGTTGAGATCTAAGGAATGAGATGATGGCCTGAAGATCCGCATCAGACATGTTTGCATAAGGCATGAATGGCAATACGACCTTGTTGTCGTGGGACACCATGTGACGCAGCGTTCTAGCGAGTTCTTCATCCGTGAGCTTACCAATACCGGTTTCTTCATCGGGAGTGATGTTCGGAGCTCTGAATGTACCCGGCGGAATGGATATCTCCCATCCACCACTCAGGGGCACCTTCTCTCCTCGAAGTACATTCTCCAGCTTCTCATCCGGTACATGGCATACGGCACAATGTGCCAATCCATAAGCAAGAGACTCTCCTCGCGCAATTATCGCGCTGTCGGTGCTTGCTTTGATCGCTGGATGGTCGGCTGTGAATTCCTTTTCCCAGGAAGTCTGTACAAACGCGATCAAGGCAATGACACCTACGATCAGAATAATGACCAGCCATTTAAAAATTCGTCCTACTGTTTTCATTGTTCAAGAAAATTGGTTTTACTGTGTTTTGTCGCGAGATCAATCACAGAACCCTCAGGATGAGAGATTTAGAACGAACAAAAAGATGGTTAGTGCGGCGTTGGTGCTAGAATATAAGAAAATCCGAGAAGTTGGAGTCACATCCATTATAGAATCCAACATCTGAGATGGTGTTGGCGCTTTTTAAGAGCTGACTTGGCTAGTGGTTCATCGACTCTGCAACCGCTTTTATATCCTGCAGATCCTTCGACATGGCTTTGCACAATGACTTTTTCATCATGCCCCCCATAAGCCATCCCATGAGTTTTGCCCCGAAAGTTTGAGGGATCCCGTTGAATTCCATTCCCAGGATCGTGTTTTCTCCATCTTCTGCAACCCACATGCGCGACTCGTAGATCGAACCGTGGCTCTCCGCACGAGTGTCATAATGCGTGTTCGGAACGATCTCCGTGATCCACATAGTTTCTGTAGCTTCCTTCCCAAACATCGTACGCGTTTCTTTCCACTTGAAGCCGAGCATGTTCTCATCACCACGATCCAGAACCTCGATCTTGTCGATGCCGTTTATGCGATCCGCACAATTCTCAATATCTACCAACAGTTGCCAAACAGTTGCCACAGGGGCGTTCACATTTTCCTGAACAGATAATTTCATGGTGAAAAGATAGGGTATTCCCCAATTTTAAGAAATTCAGAATGTTGTGGAGAAGGGTCAATTATTGCGGGACAGCAATTCTCTGGCATTACTGCGAGCAGAATCAGTCGGATTCTCTCCACTAAGCATGATCGCTACTTCCTCTACCCTCTCCTCTTCATTGAGCTCACGGATCTCCGTTTGAGTGGAGTCCCCGTCCGTGGTCTTGAATACATAAAAATGAGCTTTCCCTCGAGAAGCGATCTGTGGTAAATGCGTGATGCTGATGACCTGCAGATCTTTGCTCAGATCTGCCATCATCTCAGCCATTCGCATAGCTACTTCTCCGCTCACCCCGGTATCGATCTCATCGAAGATCATACTTGGCAATTGCTTGTGCTTGGCAAGGTTAGACTTCATGACCAGCATCAAACGACTCACTTCACCACCCGAAGCCACCTTCTGAACTTCTTCCGCTCGAGAACCCTTGTTCGCACTGAACAACAATCGGAATTGATCTAGACCGAAAGCGTTCAGATCTTCGTTTTGAGTCAGCTCGAGCTGAATCTCAGCATTTGGCAATCCAAGCTCTCTGAGATCTTCATTTACCCGATTGGCAATATCCTGCTTCGCTTCATGGCGCGATTTGGAGAGCACATTCGCCTTCTTCCTGCAATTCAGCTCCATCATCACGATCTGTCTCTCCAACTGCGAGATCTCCTGCTGTCGATCCTCTACAAGTTGAAGCTTGTTCTCCAGATCGAACTTCAAGGCGATCAACTCCGCCTCTTCGTTCAGTTGATGTTTGCGAAGCAGATCATGTAATAGAGCCATTCTTTCCTCTACGATCTGCAGCTCCTCAGGAGAGGTGTCCGGCTGTTCGCTGAGGTTGCGCATCTCATTGGCCAGGTCACCCAGTTCCTCCACCGAGTTGTGCATCCGCTCGATAAAATCAGCCACTTTAGCATGCTCTTTCACCGCATTGGGCCATGACCGGATCAACTCATTCATCTGATCAAGCAGATTGACATCGTGGCCGGTGATGACGTTATACGCGTTGATAGCCCCTTCCCTGATAGCTTCTGCATTCGCCAGAAAATCGAGTTTCTCCTCCAACTGAGCCATCTCCCCTTCACTCAATTCCGCTTGTTCCAGTTCTTCATATACAAAGGTCCAGTATTCACGTTCGTTCAGACTTTGCTGACGAGCATCCTTGAGCTTTTGCAAATGCTCCCGAGTATTTGACAGTTTCCTGTACTCCTCCTGATACTGTTGCCTTTCATCCAGAACACCACTCAGAGCATCGAGCCAGTCGAACAGAAAAGAGCTCTGTTTCAACAAGGTGTTCCCATGTTGTGAATGAATGTCCACGAGTTGCTCTCCCAATTGCTTTAATTGCGGAAGCCCAACCGGTGTGTCGTTAATGAATGCTCGCGAACGTCCACCCGGAAGGATCTCTCTGCGAATGATGCACACTTCTTCAAAGTCAATATCGTTCGCATTGAAAAATGACTCCAGATCCAAACCTTTCAGATCAAAATGGCCTTCGACAACACATTTTGAATCCTCATCCTGAATGACCGTTTTATCGGCCCGTTTCCCCAGGATCAGGCCCAAAGCACCAAGTACTATGGACTTACCGGCTCCTGTCTCACCGGTGATCGTATTGAAACCGGTACTGGGACGGAACGCAAGTTCGTCGATCAATACGTAGTTCTTTATGTGTAACTCGAGGAGCACGGGTCAAAAATAGACCATTCCAATGAGCAACTGAACACTCCCCGATGTTGATCCGCGCAATGGTGGCAACTTGCTAATTAATCGTGATCGAGGTGTGAAGAGACAGGTCTAAGTATGCAATGGAGTCGGACATGTGTATTTTCGCGTCATGGCAGACAAACCTCTAATTCTGGTATGTAATGACGACGGGATCACGGCACCCGGCATCAAGGTTCTGGTCGAACGGATGCAAAAGCTCGGAAAGGTCGTGGTCGTGGCTCCCGACAGCCCTCAATCGGGCATGGGACACGCTATTACCATCAACCATCCTTTGCGATTGGTTGAAATGGACTATTTCGGGAAAGATGTATTGGCGTATCAGTGTTCGGGAACACCGGCAGATTGTGTAAAATTGGCCGTCGACAAAGTATTACATCGCAATCCTGACTTACTTGTCTCGGGTATTAATCACGGAAGCAATTCAAGCATCAATATCCTGTACAGTGGCACCATGTCGGCTGCGATGGAAGGTGCCATTGAAGGAATGAATGCGATCGGGTTCAGCTTGCAGGACTACAGCTATCACGCCGATTTCAGCGTCGCCGCAGAAGTGGTTGACGTAGTTGCAGCCAATGTGTTGAACAATGGTCTTCCACCGGACACTTTGTTGAATGTGAACATTCCTAAAGTTACTCGAGAAGAATTGAAAGGCATTAAGGTTTGCCGTCAGGCACGAGCCAAGTGGGAAGAGGAGTTCGACGAACGAGTTGATCCATACGGACGGAATTATTACTGGCTTACCGGTGAATTCCAACAACGCGATCACGGGGAAGACACTGATGAATGGGCCTTGAAAAATGGGTATGCTTCGGTGGTTCCGGTACAATTCGACCTAACTGCACATCACGCCATTGGAACACTCAACACGTGGGAACTGAATGAAGAGATTAAATAATTTCTGGCTCGGTTTCATCCTGGGCATCCTGGCTCCGATCGGTGTATTGATCGGGATCATACTCACGGGAGAATTCGAAGGCGAATTCGGAGAGGTACTGGCTTATACCCATAAGGTAGGTTATTTGTCCATCCTTATGCGGCCCGCACTACTCGCCAATCTGGCCATATTCGTGATCTTTTTCAATATCAACTACATGAAGCTCTGCAGAGGGATCATAATCTCAACGCTCCTGTTCGGGTTATATATGCTCTGGAGTTTCATTTTCCAATAACCATGCGCTATTTCATCATTGCCGGAGAAGAATCGGGTGACCTACATGGAAGCCGACTGATCGACGCACTCAGGAAAACTGATCCTGAAGCTGAGATCATGGGCATGGGAGGTGATCGTATGCAAAAGGCAGGAATGAAGCTATGGATGCACTTTGGGGAAATGGCGGTCATGGGTATAGTCGATGTGTTGTCGAATATTTCCCGCTTCAAGAAGCTACTCAAGGAATGCAAAGCACAGATCGATCAATTCAAACCGGATCGCGTCATCCTTATTGACTACGGTGGATTTAATTTAAGGATCGCAAAAAGTGTTCACGGAACGGGCCCACGGGTAGACTACTACATTGTCCCAAAAGTTTGGGCCTGGAACGAAAAACGATACAAGAAGTTGCGAGATTTTGTAGATCGCTGCTACGTGATCTTTCCATTTGAGGAGTCCTATTTCACCGAAAAAAATGTGAACGCAACCTACGTAGGCAATCCGGTGAAAGAGAAGGTCGATCAATACTGTAAAGAACATGGACCAGCTGAAAGGACACAGGGACAAGTAGCCCTGCTGCCCGGTAGCAGGAAGCAAGAGATCCGTAAGGTTCTCCCTAAACTTCTCGACTGGGCCGAAACAAGATCGGATCTGACCTTCGTACTGGCTTTGAATGAAAGTGCAAAACCGTTCCTCGCTGATATCCTTGTCCCGAAACATGTTGAGCTCGTATTTGACAAGACATATGAGACCCTCAGGTCATCTGAGTTGGCCATCGTAACTTCTGGTACAGCAACATTGGAGACTGCCCTTCTGAACACTCCGCAATTGGTCGTGTATCGAACAGGATCGTTGAACTACCGACTGGGGAGGACCTTTATCAAGGTAAAATACCTGAGTCCGGTCAATCTGATCCTTGGTCGAGAAGTGGTACGGGAATTGATCCAGGGAGACTTGAACACAAGCGTCTTGGATGTGGCAGTGAATGACATTCGCAACGATGACACCGGAAGGATCGATAAAGACTACGAAGAGTTATCTTTGACACTTGGAGAGCATGCTCCGTCTGAGGAAGTAGCTCAACACATTTTCAACGAATTATGAGAAGCAACACTATATACACCCTTGCCATTTCTATGATGGCATTTCTGATCTCTGCCTGTGGTGGTCGCAAAGCGGTCATGGATGACGAGCATAATACCATTCTCGCGGTGACCTACACTTCGGATTATTGCGGAGGAGCCTATCCGGATGATGAGATCCTGGAGGAATTAATGATCCCCAAACCACTCGAAAAGGAATCGATCTATATTTTCAACAACGAGAATGTCGAAGAGATCACTTCTTTCCAATTGAATAAGGAAGGGAAAGTTTCGCTGAATCTGAAGCAAGGCAAATACAGCGTCTGCATGTACAATCACATTCAGGTAGCTCAGGAAATGGAAGAGCTACTCAGCAAAGGACCCGGGACTGAAGGGTTGTGCCCCCCTGATTGGAAATTTCAGATCTCCTCAGAGCTGGAAGTGGGTCCGAATGGAGGGGATTACACTGTGAACCTGCATTTGATCTGTGATCCATGCCAGGAGCCAAAACCGTAACGTTTTGAGATCAGGGATCAGCACATATGTATTGGTGATCTTACTGATATCGGCTGTGTCTTGCAGTTCGAAGAAACGATCCAACTTACCCAATGATGAGATAGCGCAACAACTCGGGGCGTTCAACATCGACCCCGGAACTACCGAGATCCCTCTCGACTCTATATTCAACACCAAGGTTTTGATCAAGAGGATCGAAGCTCCTGAACATCTTGAATGCGAAGTGGACACAAACTTCGGAGTGCTTCGAATTGAATTGATCGGGGACTCTTGGCCTCCGATGAGCCTCGTCCAGATCCATACCCAACGTGGCATCTACGACATTGCCCTTGCGGGACCAACAGACCTCCAGCAAGTATTCATGATTCAGGATCGTGGGTACGGACAAGTGTTCGTAGTGGGGACATTCACCGATTGGAAAAAACAGGAAATGTATCCAACACACGGTGGACAATGGGTTCTGGAACTCAAAATGGAACCTGAGCGCTACTTGTATCATTTTCTCGCCGACGGCAAAGCGTTCCGTGACTCTACCAATCCGGAATATTATGAGGATGGGTATCCGGAATATTCCGTGCTTGATCTTCGAGTGGATCATAGCTCGAAATCCCGGATCGTTCAAACTGATACTACCATTGAAACAAGGTGCGCCACTTGCATGTCAGTGATCTATCTGGCGGATAACTGTAAAATGGAGGCTGTACAAGTGAATGACTCTGTATGGTCTCTGGATAAAAAGTTGATCCCGATCAAATCTGACACCACTGATCTCGTGATCCATGCCAATGGAAAATTCCGGTCATCGGAATTACGATTTCGCCTAGGAGACCCAACCTAAAGGCTAATTTTCATGGCTTCTTGATTATTTGGAATATTCGGCTGACTTTTGACCACGCCGAGCGCAACATGGGGCATTAGCTCAGCTGGCTAGAGCGCTACACTGGCAGTGTAGAGGTCAGCGGTTCGACTCCGCTATGCTCCACCATACAGCAAGACCACAGAGCATACAGCAACAACGAAGTTCAAGTTGCTGTATGGCCTGTTGCTGTTGCTCACACTCTGGTATCCTATCTCCAACTTCTTATCATGCTGATCAAAGTCAATTCCATTGTACAATTACTGAATTGGTTGGTCACCGGATCAGGGGTCATTTACACGATATTCATTCAGCCTGAGCTGGGTTACCAATGTTGGATCATAGCTCGCATCGGGATCCTGGTCCAATTTGGAGGGTTTATCGTTGACAAATTGGAAAGATCGGTGAACAGGTCCTGGGTGATCGTAAGTTCGATAGTACTCCTCTTTCACCTTTTGATCTGGATCGAAGCGGAGAATATTCTTCCTTGGGATATCCTTGGGTCGAGTATGCAGCTGGCGATCATGAGCATATTGATCTCGAACCTCCTCTTTGCGTATACCATCAGTTTTGTGATCAAAGGTGTCAGAACAGCTTTTGCGAAGAAGTAAACTGTTTGTGATTTTCTGAATCCTCCAAAAGGGTTTACCTACTTTTGCACGCCTTTTAAAAGCACATGGAACTTCGCAACATTGCAATCATCGCTCACGTTGACCACGGTAAGACTACCTTGGTTGACCGCATCCTTCACCAGGTACGCCTTTTTCGGGACAACCAAGAGGTGGAAGAACTCATTTTGGACTCCAATGACCTGGAAAGGGAACGCGGGATCACGATCCTGTCCAAGAACGTTTCCGTTCGGTATAAGGACACGAAGATCAATATCATCGACACACCGGGTCACTCCGACTTCGGTGGAGAAGTAGAGCGCGTTCTGAACATGGCAGACGGAGTCCTGCTTCTTGTAGATGCATTTGAAGGGCCAATGCCCCAAACGCGTTTTGTGCTTCAGAAGGCCGTAGAGATGGGGCTGAAACCCATTGTGGTCATCAACAAGGTGGACAAACCGAATTGCGACCCGGATGAGACCAATGAGAATGTTTTCGAACTGATGTTCTCACTTGACGCAACTGAAGAGCAGTTGGATTACCCTCTGGTATTCGGGAGCTCTAAGGAAGGCTGGATGGGACCTGATTGGAAGAACCCAACCACAGATATCTCCTTCCTGCTCGATCAGATCCTGGAACATATAGAACCATCCAAGCCGAACCCGGGTACACTGCAGCTGCAGATCAGTTCACTCGATTATTCTTCTTATACCGGCCGTATTGCCGTGGGACGTATTCATCGAGGTACTCTGACCGCCGGCGACAAAGTGACGGTAGTTCAGCGAAACGGCGAAAGTCATAAAGCGACTGTCAAAGAGCTCTACCGATTCGAAGGACTTGGCAAGGAGAAGACCAAAGAAGAAATAACTGCCGGTGAGATCGTTGCGATCATGGGACTTGAGGACTTTGACATTGGTGACACGATCGCTGATTTTGAAGCTCCTGAAGCATTACCTCCGATCAGCGTCGACGAACCATCGATGAGCAT
>VMDK01000037.1 GCA_008080835.1 Sphingobacteriia bacterium
CAGCAGGCAAAAGGACCCACATAAAAAACCGAGGGAACTGTGATTCCCTCGGCTATTGCCGGAATTAAACCCTGAAGGTCTTCATCTTTCATGACTGGACTTTCAGTTCAATTCCATTCCAATCGGATGTACTTAGTCCAATATCACCTTTTTGGAGGATATACCGTGATCGTTCTTTTTACTTACTAGATAAACTCCTCTTGCCAAGTCTGAAACATCTACCCGGGCACTGGTACCATTTACTTCGATCGAGTAAACGACTTTTCCGTTCACGTCACTCAATATTAGCGATAATGACTCACTCGTACAATGTCCGTAAAGGCCAATTGATCAATGGATGACGTGCACCACGCCGCTGTCCATTTTGTTCACATTACGCCCTGCTTCTATCCCGCTATATAAGCAGATCCAGGCGTAGACACCCAGTTGTAGTTCGTCCAGTTTTTCTGCAATATCATTCGAAAACAGATCGTTCGTGGTCATTAACTTTTCACCCCATCTGTTGTAGATCATAAGCTCGTAGCTGGTCAACTTATCGCACTCGACAAACGGACGGAATACCTCATTCAGATTATCTCCGTTGGTCGTGATCGCGTTTGGAAAAAGCAGTTCACAAAAACATTCCTTGAGCGTGACATCTACTGTCCTGCTCATTTCTCCGCAGGCATTGACCGCTCTCACTTCCAGTTGACCGTTGTAGTCGAGTAAGATCAAACTGTCCGCTGCCACCTCATCCCAAAATAGCTGTGCATTGGAAAGTCCGGGATTCAAAATGATCTCCTCCTTTTCGCATAACAATATGTTGTCCGGAAGTGTAAATTCCGGTGATCGTTCTAACGTGATCGCTTTTGACTGTTCCACGGAGCAGGTCTTGTCCTTCACAACAACGCTGTATTCTCCTTCGTCCGAAACTTCGATCTGTCTGTTCGACTCACCCGTGCTCCATTCGAAGGAATACACCGATGAGTCCAATGATGCGGTCAAGGTCACCGGATCTCCATCACAGATCAGCGAATCACCTAAAATGCTCAAAGGGTTGATAAAGATCTGTCTTGTAAAAATAGAATTAGAGGTCTCCCCGCATTCATTCCAGGATCGGACACCGATCCGCGTGGTGGAGTTGAAAGCTCGGGTTGTATCGGTATTTCCATCATCCCATACGAATTCGGCATTTGAAGGAGTGATCGACAAATCGAATTTGCTTGTTTCATTGGCGCAGAAAATAGAATCACCTGTGAGGAGGATCTGTGGAGTGATGTTCGTTTTAATATAGAAAGAGTCATCATCGTAACAGACTCCTTTCCATGCTCGCAGTCGGTAATAGCCACTATCGGTCAATACTCGGTTGAGCATTCGATAGCCACTACTCCAGAGTGCCGAATCATATCGATCCTTCAATCGAATGGAATAGCGCTCACCATCGCAGAGCAAGGTGTCTTTTCCTTCATCCATTTCAAATGGTTGGTCTATCACAACTGCGATCGTATCTACGACTTTGTTGCCGCATAGGTCCGTAAACTCCGCGTAATAGACTTTCGGAACTGTCGAGAAACACTTCGGTCGCTTCACGGTAGTATCGCTGAGGAATTCACCCGGGAACCATCGGTACACGCCATCCTGGCTTTGTCTTACGTTGAGAAGGACAGTATCACCTTTGCAAATGGGTTTGACCTTGGGGACGAGAATATCTTTTTTCAGACAAGCCTTTTGCACATTCACCGATCCGCCGGTGGCCGACGTGAAACCCCAATAGACCAAGTTGTCATCTTTGAAAATGGTATTGCGAAGATCGATGCTGATGGACTGACGCAACTCGCAATCGAACCACACTTCGAGACTTTTGAATTTGGCATCCCAGGTCACACGGATCAGATGGTCCTTGCCATCCTCTATATTCTTCTCATCAGGTGTAGCGCTTACCGGATCTGCCAAAGAACTGGATCCTTGATGATCGACTGATCCATTGGACAAGATCGCGATATGGTCTTCCGCGGGATCGCCGTAATTGAAATTTTGCCAGGTATCGAACTCGATCCCGAGGCTTGGGGCAAAACCCTCGAATCCAATTCCTCCCCCTGAAGCACCAAGAGCGGTATTGCTCACAGTCTGCAGCACGAAGATGATCCCGTCTGCCCCATCGGCATCTCTTGTACCGAAACTCAGATAGAATTCCAGATCAAAATCCTTGTGAAGATCGATCTGATCGGCGTACCATACCGAGCCATTCTCAAAATTTGAAGTGCCTGTAAGTTGGTAGCAATCACCTCCAATGGCTCTGGCATCACCATTTGCAAAATACGTCTGCGCATCGACTGTAAAGTAGACGAGGATCAGGATCATGGTCGACATGAATCGACCGGTTGAAAGCTTCATTCCTGAGAACATGCGCGGCGGGATGATAACCGGACTACCGAAAATACACCAAATTCAGAACTCGATATGTATCAAAGATAGGCTTTATTGTACTTTTTACCATAAGTCTTGGCAGATATGACTTATTCCACACATCAGTGCGAACGTGGCCCCTTTTCAGACTGTCTAATCGGAGGTGTTCTTATTGGCCATGTTTGAAATGACCTCATTGAACGAATCACTCTTCACCAACCAACCTACGCCCAGGAATACAAGCATGATGATCTCACCGATCAGAATACCGAATTCGTTGAGAACATGGGGAAGTCGACCGTTGTCCTCCATTAAGAAGACGACCAGACAAAAGACCAGACCTGCCCAGATACCATAAACACAAATTATATAGATCTGGCTGCGTAGCTCATCACGCTTCAACTGCTTCGGTGTTCGTGCTGCTTTCGCTTCCGGGCTCATTAATGTGAACTTGACCAGAAATACCCAACCCATGATCAGGAAAAAGCTGGCAGCAGCTCCCAAATGGATTCAGGAAAGAGCGGATTCACAATGGGCATTCGGAGATAAAGGAAAGATCACTCTTTCATCCGGTGTGGTCGGAACCAATGCCACGATCAGAGCCATCACTCCGGCAATATTGGTCCAACGGTTGTCACTTACCCGTTCACCTAGCTTAGGGTCCGGGTTATAACCTCGGTAAGAGATCAGCAGGAGTCCGAACGAAATGAGGATACCCGTAAAAACCACTGTACCGCTCGAAAAATAGTAGTGGCTTATGCTCGATTGCCAGGCTTTTTCGGATCCGTGTAACAGGATATTGACCAGGATCAAGATCACCGGCAGGGCGAGGCCAAGGATCCCGATCATCCGACGCAGGGTCAGATAGGTTACATTGAGTTTAGGCCCTATATCTTCTTTAGCCATGAAAATCAGAAAAAGGTGTAGTCCGAGGTCGAAATGACCTGATTCGATGACTTGTTGTATTCCAGAACTTCAAGCCTGTTCACATCGCCTGTCTCGAAGCTTTCATTGGTCATGCGCATGATCTTCTCGAATGGCATCATAGAGCCCATGGACCCCATCTGTTTATTCTTCTTCATTGTCTCGATGAGTTCCGAGACCGGAGCACCATTTGCTGCCACCCAGACCGATTGTATGGTAACAGAATCCTTCTTCTCGTATTCGTCGCATACACTTCCCGCAATGTTCTCTGTGCGGCCGGTTTTGGTCCAGCCGTCAGCCACCAAATCGTATTCCTTCTTTTCGACATTCGCGATATGATCATGCCCTTTACTGCAGAACCCAATTTTAGAACCATCGCTCTCCATGAGCATGATGCTCGTGCTATCGGTCGGATCAACGATCATGATCATGCCTTCTACCTTCTCCGAGCCCTTCCCGCTCATGTCTTCAAACTTATACGCCATGGCATCGTGATCATTCCCAACATAACACTTCATGGTTACCTCCGACTCCGTTTCACCTTCACCCGAAGTAGTGGTCATCTGCAGTGTAAAATCATCCTGAAAAGTGTAGTCGGATAATTCAGAACATTTAGAGATCTTTTGATGGTTCGGAGCAAAGATCATCCTGCCGGCTCTTCCCTGATTTCGTCCATATGAGTTAGACGAAGATGTGGAAGTCGAATCCGACGTTCTTCCCTTTCTGCGTTTATTGAACAGGAGATCTATCTGCTCCTGTGTTTCTTCCGCTGCTTTGTTCTCAACTCCATTTTCTACTTGCTTGCCGGTATTCTTCAAAACGCGCTTGCCGAGATTACCTACATCGATCTGCGCCTTTGAAATTGAACCCATCCAAAACAGGAAAATGAATAAACTGAATAGTGGTTTTGAAAGTCCCATAGCAAGATGAAGGTACCACTGAATATTGAGAATGCAAGAATTTTATCCAAGAGCCTTATGGCTTGACTTCTTTCTCAAAATACCACGAACAGCTGTTTGAAGTAGTTCCTTTGGGAACGATCCCATAGGTTTTCGAACTACTCAATGCGAGCAAAGGAATACTCAGGACCAACCCTCCTAGTCCGGCTCCGGCCCAAATAAAATATCGGTCAGAGTTGAATCCTCCGTCCTTATAATCGATGCTCACGAGCGGGGCGACCAATAGCATGGTGATCATAGAGATCCCACCTATCACACCTCCGACTTCCCCCATAGTCCCGCGAAATTTGGATGTGTATTCAACGAATTCGATTTTCGAAATCGGTACATCTTGTAAATGATCGCTCATGAAGTAATCCTTGTACGTTGATTCTTCGTCTCCATTCTTAAAATAGACATCTCCATATTCCTCCCACATGTCAATAGTGACCGAACTATCACCAAGACCTTCCAAGAATCCATTATACCAAATGGAGGAAAAATCAATTTTCGAATCGTCTGGATATTGCTTGTCGAACAAATAGAATTCCATTGCATAGTTCGACTTCAACTCATCACGCTTGAGTGTATCCAGGGAATTGACCAGGTAATACTTCACCTGACGGTTAGGATTGAAAGCAAATGCCTTGTATCCCGGATCGACACCGACAGATGTTGGAAATGCCATTGCAGAACAGGCTGTTGTTAAAAAACTGAGCAGGATCACAATTGATCCGAGCGACCCCTTGTTTACAAGCTTATTCGCATTCATGCCTCTACAACGCTTTTCCATTGCACCAAACGTATACCCAAAAGTTTAAAATCATTCATTTTGGAATTTCTGACAATTTCATTCGGAGAATATCCTTCAGCGGACACCAACTCTGACGGACACAAGAAGTGCACTTGTCAAAAACGATGCGTAACTTGAATAGTGGGGAGGAGGTATGGGTGGACCCCGTGCCCGCTAGGCAAGCCAAACCAAGCAGGATCTGTCAGCACTCTTTCGATTAAGAATCTCACAATCAGCACTTCACACAACACTTAGCGACCGCATTTGCAAATTATACAAAAGAGTTCATAGTCCGAACTTATCTTCTGGCGCTTCGCGCAACAAATCTTCTCCTTTGTACATTGAACACTCATTTCGCTCAATAATTACTCCTTCCAAGAGGCAGTAATCCGTTTCTTCAGGCTAAGGCTTCTCATGTCCTTTGAACCATCAAATCGGCGATAAACATTTTGAATACGTCGAAACTGGATCAACTAAAAACAGGACAATGAAAAACTCAACATTAATCTCAATGATCAAAACAACGGTGTTAGCTCTACTATTCACCGGAATCTCACACATTTCCATGGCTCAAACGTCAAACACAGCTGCCGTATTCGGCATCTATGTAAATGAAGTGGATGTCACAGCTGAAATGGCAGCCAATGTATTGCGGATCGAACTCAACAAGATCGGTCGCTATCAAATGCTCGACAAACTCGACCTGCTCGAAGTAGAGCAATTGTCTGACATCAAATTCATCGATTGCTACGGAAAGCAATGCCTCGAATCCGTTGGCAAGAAATCAGGGGTCGACTACGCGATCTCGGGTGCGGTAGAATCCCTGGGACCCAAAATGGTCATCACACTCAAGATCTACAACGTGCGCTCAGGATCGTATGCGATCACTACTTCCATGGAATTCTATAAGAATGTAGAAGAGATCCAACGCATGATGCGCATCTTAGTTCGTAAAGCTCACGATCTCGAGAACGAAAGAGAGATTGTGGAAATGCTCACCTTTTATGAGCAACCTCCCACAACTCAGCGTTCCAAATTGAATAACAACGGACCACGCTTCGGTTTGGCCTACATAGGTGGTGAGATGGGCGACGTTCTTCAGCTCTCCGAATCTCAAGGTGGTTATGATGCCTTCCCGGTAATGTCGCAATTCGGCTATCAACTTGAAAAAGCATATATAAGCTCAGGAGATTTTGAAGCGCTCGTAGAAGGACTTTTCCTTGCTACCGGAATCGAGCAGAATCTTTTCATCCCAAGTTTGACCATCCTCAATGGTTTCCGTAGTACGAGCAGTGGATGGGAGTTCGGTTTTGGACCAAGCATTTCCGTTCGCAAAACTGCTGCCGGATACTATGATTCGACCAATGTCTGGCATGCAGAGGGATCTCCCGACCCAAACATATTTGAACCAACTCATCGCATTGACAGCAGAGGAACAGCGCAACTGAGTGCTACATGGGTTTGGGCTATTGGAAAGACTTTCCGCTCAGGGTATTTGAACATCCCAGTCAACGCCTTTTTCTCACATGGGAAATACGGATGGAATACTGGTGTATCAATGGGCTTCAACATCTCACGTTGATCCTGTGAGTACGTTTCCAGGCCGCCGGCATTTTGTCGGCGGCTTTTTTTTTATCCCATTCTTGCTCAAGTCCGAGCAGTTCTAATCTATAACTCGTATTTGCTTTGTTGCAACACCTTTATCAGACTGAATGATCAGCAAATACATTCCACTCCTGACATCAAAATCTGAAAGTCTGGCTGAATAAACAAAGTCATCTCTTTGCTTGGAGAACTGAACGTTCAATACCCTTCCATACACATCTCGCAATGTAAATTTCGGATCGGAGCTGCCATATACCGATACTTTCAATGATCCATCACGAACAATAGGGTTCGGCCAAACATCCATACTCAACATGTCCTCTTCAGAAATACCCGCGCTGCGGAAATCGACCCAGGCACTGCGTTCCACACTGCATTCCTGATCGCTGGTCACCTGCATGCGAACAAGATAGGTCTGAGGATCTTGAGCATATCCATGTGTCGGCACCTTCTCGGTAGAAGAGTCCCCGTCGCCGAAGAACCATTTGAAACTGTATCCAACGGTATCACTTGGAGTAAATGTAACCTGTCGGGAAGCGCCATACGAAATGCTGAAATCTACACTAGGAACATCTTGTACGAGTACCGTTTGAGTGGCACTATCTGGACAATTACCCGTAGGATCCGTCACGCGATGGAAGACATTGTACACTCGTCCACCTCGAGCGAACCGGTGTAGCGGATTTGCGCCTCCCGACCGGGATGCATCACCGAATCTCCATAGGTGTTTATCCGTGAGACTATCCGTACTCAGACTGCGGAATTGTGTGGACTCCCCCACGCAAGCTGTATCTGCTTCAAAACTCGCATCTGGTGTTCCTGTTACGCTGACGACTTGATCGGCTGAATCTATACAGCCCATTTGCGAGCTGGCAACTAGCCTCACACGATATTTCCCACCTTCATCATATATATGCGAAGGACTCTCTTGCGAAGAAGAATACCCATCACCGAAATTCCAGCTATATGAATCAATGATTCCGTCAATAGAACTCTGATTCGTAAACGCCCATGGATCAACTGAGCACGATCCGCTGGCATCGAATGCTACATTAGGTAGCGGGTGCACTCGAATATCCCCGAATCCTTGTCCCCAGCATCGATATTCATCTCTCACACGAAGTGTAACAGTGTAAACTCCGGTGTCGATGTATCGGTTCATTGGATCTTTATCGGTAGATGTGTTCCCGTCACCAAAATCCCAATCGTACAAGTATCCACTTCCACTGGTCATCGTTTGATCCGAGAACTGAACCAAATTCTCTGCACATGCAGTATCCGAGTTAAAGAGCACATCCGGTCCTCCGCCGATCACAATATATCGGTCCATTCGCACTTCACAGCTCTGATTGGCTTTAGAAACGATTCGTACCGTGTACCTAAGCGTGTCCCCTACCATTTGACCGGTATCCGTGATCCTCACACGAAGTGGATTCGACGAATTTGGGTAATCAATGCCCATGGTCATTTTATAAGGTACGCCTCCTATTGTAGTTAAAGAAGCTTGTAGCAATTCCCAATTGACGCCATATGTGTCGTCTCCGAATCCATCCGGATGCACATACACGTATTCTGAACTTCCACCCGAACAGATCACATCCGGATCCATTCTCGTACCGCTATTTAAGGAATAGCTTTGAGAAGCAAGGCTATCGAGTCTCGCTCCTGATGCACCTCCAATTTGAACGTTCTGACTCGTAGAATCAGAGCAGGTACGATTATAAGCGTAGTGTTTAATTGTATACACGCCAGGTGTCGGATAGACGTAATTCTGATCCATTCCCTTCAGTTGGACCCCATTGCCCATGTCATGCATATACCCGTTGCTCGCAACTAAGGCATCGCTGTGCAGTCGGATCTTTAACGTATCTCCGGAACATAGCCCGGTGTCGTTCAGCATGAATCTCGCGTCCGCCGCGTGTTCTACCTTGACGTACCTTCCAAAGCTTTCATAACAACCATTATCTGTGCTATCACGGAGTGAGCAAGTGAGTTCCCAGTTTGTTCCGGCCTCACCGGCTGTTGGGATCATTCTAAAATATCCGTCATGCGTAGAATCAGGTGGGATGAACGTGAAGTTCATCGGGAATGAACCTCCTGCGCCACGCATTCGCCAGGAGTCCATGCTCCAAAGTGAATCATACGGATAACCACTCAAACCTCTTGGTGGATGAAGATCAATTCTTAGGGTATCTCCAACGCAGACGTATGTGGCATTATTAGAATCCGGGAACGAGCCTTGAAGGATCTCATCCGCTCCAATTGTTGGTGCATTCAAACAACGCAGCATTCCGTCAAAATCCTGATCGATACCTGCATAAACACCGGTTGGTGGAGAAGTAGCTGTTAGATGAAGATCTGTGCTGTCGGTATACTCCGGATCCTGAATATGTGAATTCTTATTCAGCGTCGTATCCGCCGAGAACCAATCACTGATCGTGGTGTAATTCGACGTATCATAGCGAATCGGCAACATCGACCCGGGACAGTGATACACGTTGTTATCCAAACGATATTTACTCGTGTAAAAATGACTCGAATCCCAAACGTTCATCAAAACGCTTTTGCCTTCTGACGCGAAAATGTTGTTGATCACGTCGCAAGAATCAATATCACGCAGTTCAGTTCCCCACTGTCCATGTCCAAGGAAACTGTTGTGGTAGATATTGGTACGCTTTCCACTTCTGTTGTAAAAAGTAGGGAACCACGTTCCTGTCGTGGTCACCATGTTATTTGCTATGGTCGACATACCGCTTCCATTGAAGAAGTAATAGTTGTTAAAACTAACAAACAAGCCTTCATAAACAGAGTAAATTCTGTTCCTCCTGCATTCAAAATTGTGAAGAGCCTCTAGTCGCATTCCACAGACGTCTGCATTTAGCTGACTACTCAAAGTATTGTTGGTTATTGTGGCATGATCGACGACGGTCATATAGATCCCCCAACGATAGTAGTCTGTTGCTGAGACATTCTCCACCGTAATATGATCCGCCAAATTATTCGTTCCGGAACCGGTGTATCGCAATCCGTAGTAACCACCTGTGATATCGATATTCCGGAATGTGTTGTGATCCCCTGAATTCCCCGGTGAAATAGCATTTCGCACATCTCCCGATCCGCAAATTCCAAAGTGATGGATCTGAGGTTGATTGACCGGCATGATGATCTTGAGGTCATGTACATTCACATAATTCGATGCGACCACATGGACTCCGATCCCGTATGAACTGTCAAGCACTTCAATGGTGAGATCACTCAACTCCACGTAGTCGGTATTCAGGATCAACGCTGTCTGCCAATCTCCGGTCGAATCATCGGCATCATATCGCAGCACGCAGTCGTCCATATTTTTACCATAGAACTTGATCGTGTTAAAGTCGCTGACACCTCTAACTTGATCGATGATCAATCGTTCGCTATACGTGCCCGAATCGAGCTCAAATTCCACCGGGCCACAAATACCGTAGGTGCTCAAGTCATCGATGGCAGCCTTGATCGTGGGGTAGTCACTCCCTGAACCTCCAATGGTATATTTGCCGCTCATTGAGGGGTGCACCACATAACTCAATGAATCATCTTCAGGAACGGAATCCAGCACGGTACCTCCGGGGCCTGATATCCATGCCTTGAAAGTTTGAGGCTGACCGAACCGGAAGGCTGCGCTTCCGATGGTCTCTAAGAACCCATTCGCGGCACCCGGTGCTATCGAATCTCTGACTTGATAAATACCCTTCAAGGTATCGTCTATCGTATAGTAGATGTCAAAGCTATCGACTGTGTTCAATCCAATATTGCGCACGGAAGCAACGATCGACATCACTCCCTCACAAAATACACTGGCAGGAATTTCAGTATAACTGTACGTCGGACCGGCTGCGATCAGTTTCAGATTCACCGCCGGAACAGGAGAAATGGAAAGACCCAATCTCTGCAAACCAGGCCCGTAGGCAGCTGCGCCGCTTCCGCTCTGGGTTCCGTATCTGCGTTCGTTCGCCGAACCACTGACAGACTCTAAGACGATGCCGGTACCAGAACTGACTGACAGATCCACCATAAGTGATTTCGATCCATCGTACCTGAATGGTGTTTGCAGAGGTATAGCGATCCAATTACCAGATACAGCGGTGATCGAATAACTCGATGCATAGAAATGTGTGCTTCCTGAGGTCCAGATGGTATCGCTCCATGCTGTATCGGTCCCCACATTCTGTGACAACTGAACGGTGAAATCAGTATAGGTAGCAGGAGAAGCTATAATTGCAGTGGTTTTGAGATAAATGGTGTCAATATCACCACCGGGACAAAAAGCTCCTGTGCTTCCAGAATCGCGAAAGGCATCCGGACCATATATCCACTGGACTCGATTCGTGCCACTATTCAATGGAAACGCCTGCCCACCCCCGCTTGTACTTGTGTTGTAGTACGGCGGTTGAGCAAAGGCCTGTATCGCTGATATCCCAACAACTGCTGCGACCAAGGCGATCCTGTTCAAAAGTGAAGACTTCAAAAAATGACTATGCATAATACACGAATATAAGGACTGATGGTCAAGGAATTATCGTCTGTGAATATACTATTCGGAAATTTCCGATTTGCATTCGGAGAAACATTGGAATCTATAGGAGAGCCAAACAGAGCGAAGTCTGAATTCAAGTGGATTTTCCATTCATTCCGGAGTATTTTGCCTTTGGGGAGGAGGAGTGGTGGACCCCGAGGATGATTTTCCTCATGGATCGTTCGGATCGGTCCATTTGAGATCCTTGCCTTTCCACAGATACTTAAACCTTCTCCCAAAGCTTCTTCTTACCTTTGAAGCATGGACCTCAATACACAGATCACCGAACAACTCAAAGACGCCATGAGAGCCAAGGATCAGGCGAAACTGCGTTCCCTCAGAGCGATCAAAGCTGAACTCTTGCTGCTCAAAACCAAAGGAACTGAACCTACTCCCGAAGATGAACTGGCAGCTCTGGTCAAAATGGCCAAGCAAAGGCGTGATTCCATTGCGATATTCAACGAACAAAATCGCCAGGATCTTTCCCAAACAGAGCAGGAAGAGCTCGAAGTGATCGAGTCTTTCCTACCCAAACAACTATCCGCTGAAGAACTGAGAGCCGAGCTCGAAGCCATCATTTCAAAAACAGGAGCTCAGGGAATGAAAGATATGGGTAAGGTCATGGGCATGGCTTCATCCTCCCTCAAGGGAAAGGCTGATGGAAAGGCAATTGCGGATATTGTGAAAGAATTGCTCACCTGAGCAAACCGTGCAATTTTCTACCCTTCGCGTATCGAAAACAACACACCCTTCGTCGGTTTACATCCATTGGGTATGTGCCTGATTATGAATCAGCTAAAAGTTATCAACGAAGACAATACAAAGTTAAAGCGCTGAATTACTGTCTGTTACAGTCGCAGTGTTCATAAAATCGCTCATTTGCCATTTACGTCCTTTCGTCAAATGAGTATCAAACTCTGAAAACGGTACAATAATTTTAGGTATATTTGAAAAGAGTGAAGATATGAAAAGAGCACTACTAACAATCTTTTTCATTGGTTTGATTGGGGCGATCGGATTGCAAACACAGGCTAATGCGCCTACTGATCCTTCCATGGAAGTCAGTGGAACCATTTCTCTAGGCCAGAACTATCCTAATCCGGCGATCGACAAGACGTATGTGAATGTTAACTTCGAATCATCCACTGCCACTCTCACGATCTACAACGTGGTCGGCAAAATGATCGAGCAGCGACTGGTCACTACCGGTACGATTACTATGGACGTTTCCGAGTACAAAAAAGGCATCTACCTTTACACTCTGGAAGCTGATGGTCAGAAGCTTACGAAGCGAATGACCGTAAAGAAGAGATAATCCCTCTCGTTTTCTTAGTTGTTTGAATTGTCCTCTCCATAGGAGTACAATCCTTTCCACCATTTTCGCAAGCGCTTCAGGAATTCCATTTCCCGAGGATTATTCCCCGGCTCATAGAACTTCTTGCCTTTGATCTCTTCAGGTAGAAAATCCTGCTGAACGAAATTCCCGGGGAAATTGTGCGAGTATTTATAGCCTTTACCATAGGCCAGATCCTTCATCAACTTTGTTGGCGCATTCCTGAGTGCCAACGGAACCTCAAGATCACCTGTAGTTCCAGCAACCTCCATGGCTTGGTTGATCGCAGCATAACTGGCATTACTCTTAGGTGAACAGGCAAGGTAAACCGTCACTTGCGACAAAATGATCCTGCATTCGGGGTAACCGATCGCCCGCACCGCTTCCATTCCATTGGTGGCCAGTACCAAAGCAGTCGGATTCGCATTCCCAATATCTTCCGACGCGGATATGAGCAACCTTCGTGCAATGAACACCGGATCCTCCCCTCCTTCTATCATTCGAGCCAACCAATACACCGCTGCATTTGGATCACTGCCTCTGATCGATTTGATGAAGGCCGAAATGATATCATAGTGCTGTTCGCCTTGCTTGTCGTAGCGCAGCATTCTCTTCTGCAAAGAATCCTCTACCAGATCATCCGTGATTACGATATCTCCACCAGAGCTGTTATTCACGACCATCTCCAACGAGTTGAGCAGCCTGCGTGCATCACCTCCTGAGGCCAGGAGAAGATTCCCGGTTTCTTTCAGTTCAATTGTCTTTTTCTTCAGGTACTCATCACCTTCAATGGCTTGTTCCAGTATCCTGATCAGATCCTCAGCCTCGAGATTGTTTAATGTGTACACCTCACATCGACTCAACAATGCCGCGTTCAGTTCAAAAGACGGGTTTTCCGTTGTCGCTCCAATGAGAGTGATCACACCTTGTTCAACAGCCTTCAAAAGGGAGTCTTGCTGCGACTTATTGAATCTGTGTATCTCATCGATGAATAGCACTGCATTTTGTGTCCCCAGGAACTGGGACTTCTCGGCTTTCTGTATCACCTCTCGTACCTGCTTGACACCGGCATCGGTAGCACTCAACGTAAAGAACGGGCGTTCAAGAGTGTTGGAAATGATACGAGCCAATGTGGTCTTACCTACTCCGGGAGGGCCCCAAAGTATCATCGAAGGGATCACACCTTCCTCGATCAGTCGACGCAATGGCTTATCCGGTCCGAGGATATGTTCCTGACCGATGTATTCATCCAATTTAGTTGGACGAACGCGCTCCGCGAGTGGTGTACTGATCGACATGTGCTTACCACAAAAAAAGGGATGTTCCCTGAGGAATATCCCTTTTCATGATAATGTTCTAAGATTTATTATAAAGGATCTGCAACGACCTCAACGGTTACTTCTCCTCTGAATATGACTTGCTCATCCACAGCCTGATTGATCGTGACTGAGCCAAATATTTCCATCTCGTCGTCTTTCATCGCATCCAGCAGGTCGACATCGGTGTTCACATCCAGATCGACTGATTGAACAGCTTGCCCTCCGACATTTGCTTCGGCAATGATCATTTCCGGGAATGACTCGCTTCTGAAAGTCAATTGAGCATAATCCACCGGAGAGAATGTGAAATCAACCGGACTTACGATAGACATCTTTGCCGTTTTCAACTTGACCGATTTTACTTTCGAAATGTCCGCTCCATGCTTGTCGAGCTCTTCTTCCAGAGTGCTCACTACCACTGCCGTATCAAACCAATGCACTCCAGGCTCTTCGTCTGGATGCTGAATGAATTCTACATCAGCCATGGTCATGGTGAAATTGATCTCAAGGATATCCTCCGGACATCCAAAGAAGCTGAACAAAGGAATGATCAGCGCGACGATTAATAGCTTTTTCATAGTTATAAGCTTCGTATGAGTATCAAATCTACTAAGAAATGAGCAATAATTATGGCTCTGAACCCTCAATAAGCACGCGATCATAGATGATTTTACTCAGGGCTGTCCCAACAATTGACTTCAGGATCAAGCCCGGAGAAAGCAGAAGGAGCAATGAGCCGATAATACTGCTTGCACCCTCAAGAACGACCAGCATCCACGAAAATCCCAGGATTAGTAAGATAATATGAGCTACTACAAATAGGAAAAAGCAACGTACAGGTTGACTTTGCACGGGGTTTTGCTTGAGATAGAGAACTAGCCCTATTGCTATCAGGATGAATCCAACGAGAAAACCTCCACTTGGTCCATGGATCTTGATCCAGCCTGAGCCGTAATTCGAGAATACAGGTAAGCCGGCCAAACCCATGAACACATATGCTCCTACGGCAATTACACCGAACCAACCGGAAACTGAGGCCAACAGTATCACCCAGAGGCTCTGCAGTGTTACAGGGATCACTCCGAAGATATCAAACGACAGAGGACCTGTTGTGCAAAGCAATACGAGACCTCCGATGCCCATGAGGATTTGTTTGAGGGTAGTGTTTCTCATCGATGCGCAAGATACACCAGTGGTTCATTATCACATCTTCAACTAGTTTTGCGGCCACGAGAAATGAGCAACAAGAACAAACTCGCCAAATTCGCCGAGATCGACACGTTTTCGAACGTCTATCAACACGATGAATCCATGAAAGGTCGCTGGTATACCGCGTTCGACGCCAAAAGACCGCTGGTCCTGGAACTCGCCTGCGGGAAAGGTGAGTATACGGTCGGACAAGCCAGAATGTACCCCGACCGTAACTACGTCGGACTGGACATCAAAGGAAACCGCATTTGGCGTGGTGCTAAAACCGCTCTCGAGGAAAACATCCAAAACGCCGCTTTCCTCCGTTGTCTCATCAACCATATCGACCGCTATTTCGACGAGGGAGAAGTATCCGAGATCTGGATCACCTTCCCAGACCCTCAACCTCGTAAGAGTAAAGCCAAACACCGCTTGGTACACCCGCGATTTCTGGAGCTATACCGCAAGGTTGGAGGAGAGAACGTCATCATCAACCTCAAGACGGACAGTACCTTCTATTACAACTACGCCCACGAAGTGATCGATGAAGAAGGACTGGAGATCCTCACCGACATCGCCGACGTGTATGCCTGGGAAGAGCGTCCGCCTGAGATGAACATAAAGACCTTCTACGAGAACATGTGGCTCGAGAAAGGCAAGAAGATCAAATACCTGAGGTTCAAACTTTAGACTTAGCATTCTCCAGTCACAGATAAATACCTGCGACAGCTACGCCATAGTTTGGCGCTTCACGAGTGATGCCTGCTAGGGGGAAGCAGACTATTATCGAACCTTCTTGACCTCGTAATCTGATACCCCAA
>VMDK01000060.1 GCA_008080835.1 Sphingobacteriia bacterium
ACTTACTACCTCGCTTAACAAGAATGTGGACTCACCTTGAGAAACAACGAGGAGGTATCGGAATGCGTGGACCGGGGGAAAAGGAGATCGAGACTGACCGCCGTGTGATCCGCGACAAGATCAGCCGACTGGAAAATAAGCTCGAAGAGATCGATCGACAAAGTAGAACGCAGCGAAAAAGTCGCGGTTCAGAGATCCGCGTGGTACTTGTTGGATACACGAACGTGGGTAAATCCTCCCTCATGAACCGTTTGAGCAAGGCAGATGTTCTCGCTGAGAATAAACTCTTCGCAACATTGGATTCCACGGTTCGAAAGGTGGTTCTGCAGGACCCGAACGATCCATACTCGCCACCTGTAATCACGCTGATGTCAGACACGGTCGGATTCATCCGAAAACTGCCTCACCAACTGGTGGAGAGTTTCAAGTCGACTCTGGACGAGATCAACGAAGCAGACCTTTTGCTGCATGTGGTCGACATATCCCATCCGGGTTTTGAAGAACAAATGGAAGTTGTCGACGATACGCTTGCGGAGATCGGAGCGGCTGAAACACCGAAGATCCTGGTCTTCAACAAAATTGACGCATACGACCCAAGTGCCACCTCAGACGACATCTTCGAAGATGAGACCCTGTACTCAATCGATGATTTCAAGAAGTCGTGGATGGCCAAAAGAGAAGAACCGGTGATGTTCATCAGCGTCCTGAACAATGAGAACATTGACGAATTGCGTAAGCTGATCATCGAGCAGGTGAAACCCCTGATCGCTGCTCGGAAATATTAATCCAAAGAAAGTTCTCGGAGTATGTCAACTCCACCGAAAGTACCTGAACTCATCATCAGGTAGAGTGTCTTTTGATCCGGAGCGACTGATGATCGAATGGCATCGAATAACGCATCCGGAGTATCAAATGCTTGAATATTGCCAAAGGCGTTTTCGACATCCCCCACCGAGAACATCTCGAGCCGTTTGGCTTCAAGGACTTTCGGACTGAAATACACGAAGGCGTCATCGGCCTCGTCCATACTTCCGGCATATTGTGGGAGGAAATCCTTATTCAGACTGCTGAACGTGTGCAATTCCAACGCAGCCACAATGCGATGGTCCGGAAAGCCTTCGCGAACAGCTGTTACCGTTGCTTTCACTTTGGATGGGGCATGCGCGAAATCCCGGTAAACGCGAGCTTCCGAAGATTCATGTATGAGTTCAAGTCTGCGGGCGGTGCCCTCAAAGGGAGCAAGTTCACGAAGCGATTCCTCTATCGAAATGCCGAGTTCTTTCAGTGCCAAAACAGCCGCATGCATATTCTGGAAATTGTGGGATCCAAATAGGCGCATCGGGTATTCCTTGGCCTCGAATCTCACCCCACCGGGATAAGACTCCAAGCCCGCATATGGCACAAAGGTCCTGTCAGTAACACTTGCCGCGATCTTCTCCATTTCGATGTCCTCATCAAAATAGATCAGTTTCCCTTCTGGAGGCATGGATCGTTCGAATAGGCGGAATTGCTCCAGGTATTCCTCAAAAGTTGGGAAGACATTGATATGGTCCCATGCGATACCCGTGACAATGGCGATCTGAGGTTCGTACCAGAGAAATTTCGGTCGACGATCGAGTGCAGAGCTCAAATATTCATCTCCTTCGATCACGATCAAAGGTGCATCCGATAGTTTGACCATGAGATCAAAACCTCTCAATTGTGACCCTACAAGGTAATCGAAATCGATGCCTTTTTGCTTGAGCACGTGCATGATCATCGCAGTCGTGCTCGTTTTTCCGTGACTACCAGCCACCACCAGGCGCTGCTTATCCTTGGATCGCATGGCAATGTATTCCGGGAAAGAAACCACTTGGAGCCCAAGCTCCATTGCACGCTTCAATTCAGGGTTGTCATCGCGGGCATGCATCCCGAGTATGATCAGCTCTATATCCGAGGTGATGCGATCGGCTTTCCATCCTTCTTGTTGTGGCAACAGTCCTGCTTTGTCCAGCCGCGAACGCGACGGTTCGAAGATCTGGTCATCGGAACCGGTCACATCGTGACCTTCTTTCTGAAGAGCCAGCGCAATATTGTGCATTACGGCACCACCAATGGAAATGAGATGTATCCTCACAGTCGGATTTTGATGCCAAAATACAACATAGACCGACCCGAGCGCGTTTCACTTTTACACAACCAGCACCAACCAAGCCGGATCATGAAACGCATCATCTTCATCGCACTGATTCTATTTATCGCACTTATCAGCGGCCAGCAATTGATTTTTCACAACATGCAGCAACATGTGGAAGTTGAAACTGAAGTGACTCCGGTACAAAATGTCGCGACAGAAACGGTCAGAAAAGTATACGAAGACGAAAATCTGGAAGTTTACCAACAGGGAGATGAGTTGGTCTTTGTTCGCAAATCGAATTCAATTTAATTCCGCGGATTGTTTGTTGGGACGTAGTCACCGCTCGTGGAACTCGCTAAAGACTACGCCCAGTTTCTGATAAGGTACTGTCCGTAGTCTTGAGGCGAAGCCGGTGACTACGGACCAAGTCAAAATCAGCCACTATAACTAACGTGGCGTCACGAACAATTCATCCGAAAGAAACCAGTGCCCCATGATCTTCACCGCCACAAAGCTGAGGTAGAATTTATGCTTGCGACTGTCGCAGTAATACATGACCTGAGCCATCTCATGACCATCACCGTGGGTTTGATATTTGATGCGCCTGTCGAGCGCTTCCATGACACGGAAGTTTATCCGACTTAATTTAGCCTCCTTCTGCATCTTGATGAATTGCTTGCGCAAATTGTGCTCGACATACTCACTCTTTACCTGAGCGAGCCGATTCAACGCTTTCAGATCTAGTGTGTCGAATTCGTCCTGCAAGATTGCTGTGGTAACCAGATACTGTTTGAGCTCTTCGAACTTGCGATCATGCAAAGACGAGAAGACGGAGTCGGCCAGTTCTTCCATATCCGGGAACAAGCGCATTTGGTATCGCGCTTCCAGAGAATCGGTATTGTAAACAATAGTGTCGCTCTTGGTGTCTTCCATAGCAGTGAGTGCACTATCGACATTGATGACCTGTTGTGCATTCACATTCGATGTGAAAGCGGACATGACAATGAACAATATGGTGATCCTGAAGGTTCTCAATGCTACGAATTATAAGGTTCCCATGGGCAAAGAACGTGCTTCGTTCCCTTTTTCTTGCTCTTTTACAATTCCATGATAAATTATTGAAACAATTTCGGTGCCAGCGCCGTTTTACATTTTTTATCGAATAGTTTTCTTACGACAAGTTTTAATTGGTTTTACGACATCAAGACAGCCGGCGGGAGCCGGCTGTTTCATTTAAGTTCATTTCGTGCTAATGTTTGCGTAAATTTGCATAGATGAACTTAAAACTTTCATTAATCAAACTTTTGTGTTTGGCCATTATAAATGTTTCGCTCTTCAGCGGATGCACATCGAATAATGGAAATGAACGGCCAACTGTGCTGGCGACGACCAGTATTCTCGGCGACATACTCCGAAATATACTCCCAGAGCAGATCACCGTGGACCAACTTATGGGTCCCGGCGTGGATCCGCATTTGTACAAAGCCTCTCAAGGGGACGTGCAGAGTTTGAGTCGCGCCGACGTGATCGTATACAACGGTTTACATCTCGAGGGAAAGATGTCGGAGATCCTCGAGCGCCTTTCCCGCACCAAGGAAGTCATTGCATTTGCCGATCCACTTCCCGCTTCGCTTTTGAGAAGTCTCGACAGTGGAGGTGTGGTTGATCCGCACATCTGGTTCGACCTGGAGCTTTCCGTTCGTTGTGTCGAACAACTCACTGCTGATCTGAGCAAGATATTCCCGGACCGCGGATCTGTGATCACAGAATCAGGCAAAGCATACATTCAGAAACTTCATGAGACTCACAAATGGTGTGTTTCACAGATCAACCAGCTACCCGCTGATGATCGCATCCTCATCACCAGTCACGATGCCTTCGGCTACTTTGGCGATGCATACGACTTCCGGGTGCGGGGACTGCAAGGTATTTCCACTTTATCCGAATCGGGATTGAAGGACGTGACCAACATGGTCAACTTCATTATCGACCACAAGGTAAAAGCCGTTTTTGTCGAGAATTCAGTTCCCCAAAAAGCCTTGAGATCCGTGATCGAAGGATGTCGCCGAAAAGGACATGAAGTCAACATCGGAGGAGAACTTTTCTCCGATGCATTAGGAGAAGAACGCACTCCTGAAGGAACTTACGTGGGCATGATACGCTACAATATCGGAACTATAATCAACGCACTCCAATGATCACTGAAGTAAAAGACCCATCGATCGAGACTCATAACCTCACGGTCGTATACAACAAGAAGCCGGCGATATGGAACATCGATTTTACTTTGCCTAAAGGTCAGATCATCGGGATCATGGGTCCAAATGGCTCGGGAAAAAGTACTTTGCTCAAGAGCATTATGGGTATCGTTGATCCGAATATCGGATACGTGCGCATCTTCGATGAAACACTTGACGAGGTCCGCGATCGTGTGAGTTATGTGCCACAGCGACAAAGTGTGGATTGGGATTTCCCGGCAAGCGTGTACGACGTGGTTGCGATGGGTCGATACGCGCGCAAGGGTATGTTCAAGCGACTGAACAAAGCAGACCATGAGGTGATCCTGGAATGTCTCGACAAGGTGAACCTGCTCCCTTATCAAAATCGACAGATCAGTCAGCTTAGCGGCGGACAGCAGCAACGCGTATTCCTGGCCAGAGCGCTGACTCAGGAAGCGGATGTATACCTGATGGATGAACCGCTCGTCGGGGTGGATGCCTCAACCGAACAGAGCATTATCACCTTACTCAAGCAAATGAAATCCGAAGGAAAGACCATCCTGGTCGTGCATCACGATCTACATACCGCTTCCGATTACTTCGACTGGTTGGTGTTACTCAATACACGCCTTGTAGCCAGTGGTCCATTCTCGGAAGTATTTGCGGAAGACATACTCAAAGACACCTACGGAGGGCAACTCACAACGCTTAGTAAGATCGCTTCTCTGCTCAAAGAAAAATCCTTCCCAATGCGGCATAAATGACCTGGTGGCAAGAGTTCATATCGTTCTTCTCCTTTGCGGAACCCAACGTGGAGATCGTTTTCTGGGGCAGCCTCCTACTGAGTGCTGTATCGGGATTGGTTGGGAGCTTCACGTTCCTGCGCAAACAATCATTGATAGGAGATGTGATCGCACATTCGGTATTGCCGGGCATTTGCCTGGCTTTCCTAATCGGAAAAGAGAAGGATCCGGCATACCTCCTCATTGGGGCAACGATCGCAGGATGGTTATCGACGGTTGCTGTTGATTTCATCAGCTCCCGATCCAAGATCAAAAGCGACACAGCCATAGCACTTGTCCTGAGCGTTTTCTTCGGACTAGGTGTACTAATTCTCACCAATATCCAGCATTCGGGCATGGCCAATCAGAGCGGTCTCGATCAGTTCATTTTCGGTCGAGCCTCAGCGATGAACCCTGCAGATGTACAGGTATTTGCGGTAGTTGATATCCTGATCACCTTGGTGGTGCTCTTGTTCTTTCGGGCTTTCAAACTCTTGTCCTTCGATCCGCAGTTTGCTCAATCCATCGGCTTCCCGTTGGATCTTCTGCGCGTGATACTTTCTGTGATCACCGTGGCCACCGTGGCCATGGGTGTACAGGCCGTTGGGGTTGTCCTTATGTCGGCCTTGCTGATCACACCGGCAGCAGCGGCACGCTTCTGGACGGATCGCATCCGTGTGATGATGATCCTCGCAGTGGTCATCAGCGCTGCCAGCGGAGTGATCGGAGCTGCCATTTCCTATACCAGCAGCGGAATGCCCACCGGCCCTTGGATCGTGATCGTATTGAGCGCAATGGCCCTTTTAAGTTCCCTCGTTGGCAAGAACAAAGGCCTTCTACAAGCGCGTTTGCTCCGCTGGAGCAACGACCGAAAGATCGCTATCGAGAATACGCTAAAGTCGTTCTTCTATCTCACTGACGGCTTCGAAGATGACCCGGGCCCGATCAGCAGCAAAACGCTCCGAGAAAAGAGCAGAATGCACCGTGCTGACCTACGCCGGGGTATTTTCTTCTCTCGACTGAAAGGTTTTCTCAAAAAAGAAAACGGAGGTTGGGTGCTGAGCGAAGAAGGGGAAAAGATCTCTAAAGAAACCGTGAGGAAGCACCGCCTTTGGGAGCTATATATCAGCAAGTTCATGCATCTGAAACCGGATCATGTGCACGACGATGCCGAGGGTATCGAGCATATCATAACACCCGAGATCGAAGCTGAATTGGAAGAATTGCTCGAATTCCCGGAAACGGATCCACACGATAAAGCCATTCCGAAAGTCTGACCATGAACGATCTCTGGATCATATCGACCGCCATACTTGTGGCAACGAGCTCCGCCATTCTGGGTTCCTTTCTTATCATGAGAAAGATGGCCATGATCGGCGATGCCATCAGTCATGCGGTCTTACCCGGGATCGTCATCGCATATTTCGTCACACAGAACAGAACCGGGTTTCCAGTGCTCATGGGTGCAGCGGCATCAGGCCTGATCGTGACGTCTTTCATTCAGTTCTTCAACCGTCGTGTGCGCTTGCAAATGGACGCTTCGATCGGCATTTCCTATACTTTCCTGTTCGCGCTGGGCATCATACTCATCTCTTACTTTGGAAGCAACGTGGACCTGGATCAGGAATGCGTTCTCTACGGTGAGATCGCCTATGTGCCGCTTGACCAATTGATGATCGGCGATACTTTGATCGGACCACGACAATTCTGGATACTGCTCATCAACCTCGTGCTCGTCGTTTCGGCTGTATTCATCGCTTATCGACGCCTTGTACTTACCAGTTTCGATGAAGGTTTTGCCACTTCCGCAGGTATTTCAGTGGTTTTCTGGCAATACTACCTCATGGGTGGAGTGTCACTTACCACAGTGGTTTCCTTTGAAAGTGTTGGCGCCATATTGGTGATCGCCTTTTTGGTCGGTCCGGCTGCTACTGCTTATCTCCTGACAGACCAATTCAAACGAATGATCTTTCTGGCTATTGGAACCGGGATCAGCGCATCTATACTTGGGTATTACCTCGCGGTGGTGACGAATGCTTCAATCGCCGGAGCCATTGCCACCGTCATCGGGATCCAGTTCATGCTCGCTTTTGCGGTCTATCGCAATAAGCACAAATGGCGCGATAGCAAACATGCTCCATATGACAGTCCGGTGAAAGTGGAGCCGGAATAGCTTAGCGTTCGAAGCTTAACTTTGTTCCTGAGCACTCCACATTTGGTTCGTCGAATTACATACCATCCGGTCATTCTGGCCATTTTACTCCTGCTGTCCTTCGCGGGTTCAGCACAGCGTGACTCCAGTTTACAGGTTTACACCCTCAGTGGGAACCTTCAACCCGTGGATCAACGTGAAGCGTTTCATTTTATCAAAGTGATAGAGAAAGAAGACATAGATCTTCTGAACGCGCAGAACCTGAACGACCTCCTAAAGTATTACCTCTACTCCTCCTCTTTTTACCTGGGAGCCGAAGGTTATCAATATGATTATATGCAATCAGGACGAAGGAGTGTAAAGATCCTTTTGAATGGTCAGCAGTTCTGGCAAAGTTCCATCGATAAGATCGACTTGAGTAACCTCTTCCTGATCGAGATCGAGCGCATCGAGATCATGCAGGGTTCGTCGGGAGTATTCTATGGCACCAATGCCGTGCTGGCGATCATTAACGTCATCAGTAAGGATCCTCGTAGCGAAGGGCTGCATTTCATCGCACGAGGCAATGTCTCGAATGCGGATGAATTCAACACCAGTGGCATGCTACATCTAAATGCCGGTCCTCACCGATTTTCGATCCGCGCAGGGCGTTTCTTCCATTATGGAATTCACGGTCGCGACAGCGGCAGAGTGTACGAATGGAAACCGAACCGTAAGGCAGTGCTTTCTGCCGACTATTCCTACGAGTTGCTTCCCGGACTGAATGCCGATGCCTCAGTCAATTACGTGAACAGCCTTTCGAAAGACTACGGATATCCCGCTCCGAACACCACACGCGTGATCGATGCGGACATATCACAAGAGATCATCAATGCCAAAGGTGGACTGCGCGGAAAATTGAGCAAGTTCCACAGCATTTCTTTCCTGCACAATTACACATCATTTCAGCAGAATAAGGTATACACAGAGAAGATCCTGTCACAGGACATGGAGCGGAGTCAAGCCGATGGCGGGACGGATGGCAATTTGCATTATGACCAATACTGGTCAGGGATTGCCTTGGAGCGCGTAGACAAGAGTCGGATCGTTGACTACCTGGTGGGAATGGAATTCACACACCAGCGCGACCGGGCATTTGACCAAGGAGCTGTTAAAACCAGGAGTACCGTGTTTTCTGCTAAGGGAGACATGCGCTTTCAATGGCGCAAGGATCTCAAACTGCAGACCGGTGTTCGTTTGTCCGGAAGTAACGCTTTTAAAACACCGGCTTCATACGAGATCAAAGGTTGGTATTATATGAACAGCACTACGGTGCTGCGAAGTGCATACGGAAGATCATATCGCATCCCAACTTTCAATGAGCTGTTCTTCACCTACGAAGATCCTTCTCTGAATATTCGAGGCAACAGGAACTTATCCTCTGAGATGTACGATCATTTCAATGCGATCCTTTCGATCCGATCAGAGAATTTCCTATTCACTTCGAATACGATCTGGCTGCAGACCCGCAATGCCATCCAATTGGTGGAGATCGACGAAGCGTCTTCAACCTATTCCTTCATGAATACGCGCAAGACCAAGATCATGACACAAGGGATCAATCTGGAATATAGATCCGATATCTTCAGCGCAGAATTTGGGATCGCAAATACAGGGAATAACCAATTCCCGGATGAGATCGGTAACTACTATTTCACCCAGGAGATCTCCTCCAGCGTGAAATACCGGATTCCGAATCACGGCTGGACCTTCTCTTCTTTCATCAAATGGAATTCTCCTCGAAATGAGATACGTATCGACTCAGACGGAGAGCTGGAAGACTACACATTAGCCTCATACACCCTCTGGGATCTCAGTGTTTTGAAGGAGATTCGCGAAACAGGGTTTACCATAGGTTTTGGAATGAAAAACCTGCTTAATGTGATCAGGGTTTCAGGAGCATATCTCCCGCTCGATCGATTTGGGCCGGAAGACTTCAATCAAAAATTCCCGGTTAACGTAGATTTCGGTCGCAGACTTTGGCTCAACCTAACCTGGAAAATGTGAAAAAGCTGATCGTCATATCGCTCCTTTCGTCCCTTTTTCTGGGAAGCTGTTTCATCGAAGAACAGGGCATGGACCCGATCGTTCCGGAGAATATTGAGATCGTATCGGATTTTGAGAACGAAGGGCAACTGTACTTCGACATCGGTACACGAGAGATGGTCAAAACATCCAGCATATATGCCTGGGATCTCGCATTTGACTGCCGACCTGGACATTTTAATATCCTCCTCAACTCGGCAAAAGGTATGGCGGTATTCAATACGCGCCAGACTGAATTCACAAAACTCTTTGAAGAGCGTGATTACAATTGGGAGTTCGATCACCCTCGAGGTGATTTAGAAAAGACCGCCATTGGAGAGTGGGGAGATTTCAGTTTCAATAATCCGCAGAGCTACAGCGAAGTATACATCCTGCATTTAGGGTACGACTCTGACAGGAGACCGCTGGGATATAAAAAATTCAAAGTGCACGGTTTTGCCGGTGGCAAGTACATCGTTCAAATGGCGGACCTCAACAATGACAAAAACTTCACCCGCTTCATCGACAAGAATCGAAGCTTCAATTTTAGCTACTTGAGTCTTCAGGATACCGGTTACGTGGTTGAGATCGAACCACCCAAGGAGACCTGGGATATTGTGATCACTCCTGCACCTGACTCCATTTACAATCTCAGTCCGTACGATCTGGAACTCAGCAAAGGATTGGCGCTTTCAGAGAGCATCCTTTCCAATCGTTTCAGACACAGTGTTGCGCTCGACACCCTGAACAGATTCGAGAATATTACTTATTTCGACATTGATCGGGTGAGCTTCTCTCCGCAGATCAACACAATTGGGAACAATTGGAAGGTGTGGAATGAGAACACCTACACGTATGAGATCAGTCGGTCGAACCGCTTCATTATCAAAGACAACGAGGACTCTTACTATGGTATTGAATTCCTCTCATTCGAAAAGCCAAGTATCAACGGGAGCATCTTCCGTTTCCGATTGAAACACCTCTGACATAGTTTGTTGTGTATTTTCAAGGTCGAAGGCTAATTTCGCAGCCCTGAAAATGAACAGCATGAACACGACTAAACCTCAGTACGCAGCGTTGATCCTAATAGCTGCATTCATCAGCGCTTGCTCCGGTAAAGGAAGCGCAGCACATACCGATGAGAATGAAAAACAGGACACAACAGCAACTGTTGAACTCATCGATCACGCAGGTGAAAACGAAAAGCACCTGAAAAATGTGCATCAACTCACCTTCGGCGGTAATAATGCAGAAGCTTATTTCAGCTTCGACAATTCCAAGCTAGTTTTCCAAAGTGATTACACCAAATGGGGCGTAGAATGCGACCAGATCTTCTGGTTTGACATCAACGAAGCGCTGAGTGATACGTTGAATCCTCCGATGATCAGTACATCACTGGGTCGCACCACTTGCAGCTATTTCCTACCGGACGGCAAGCACATCGTATATGCGAGTACTCATCTGGCCGATAGCGCATGTCCGCCAGTTCCTGAATACGTTCCGGGTGGCCCATACTTGTGGCCTGTTTATGAAGGGTACGACATCTTCGTTGCCGACCTCGAAGGAAACATTGTCAACCAACTGACCAACGAGCCGGGATACGACGCGGAAGCAACCGTGAGTCCGAATGGTGACAAGATCGTGTTCACCTCAACACGTAGCGGTGATCTGGAATTGTACACGATGAACCTCGATGGTTCGGATGTGGTTCAGATCACTGACCAACTCGGATATGACGGAGGTGCATTCTTCTCTCCGGATGGCACCAAACTGTTGTTCCGTTCTTCCCGTCCGCAAACCGAAGAAGAGATCAACACGTACAAAGAATATCTGGCTCAAGGACTTGTAGCTCCTACCAATATGGAGATCTACACCTGTAATGTGGATGGTTCGGATCTGAAACAAGTGACCAAACTAGGTAAAGCCAACTGGGCGCCTTTCTATCATCCGGGTGGTGAGAAGATCATTTTCTCCAGCAACCATGCCAGCGATCGTGGATACTCGTTCAACCTGTATATGATCAACGAAGACGGAACCGGATTGGAGCAGATCACCACAGAAAGTGAATTCAACGCCTTCCCTATGTTCTCCTATGACGGGAAGAAACTCGTGTTCTCATCCAACCGCAACAACGGCGGCGACAGAAGCACAAACGTTTTCATCTCGGACTGGGTGGATTGAGGTGAAAGTCTTTAGGGGAAAAGTGCTCCCCTTCAAACGGATGAGGTTTAAAACCACTTTAACAGAAAGCCTAAAGATATATCTTTAGGCTTTCTTGGTTCAAGTGTAAATCCTAGAATCGAATTATTCCAAGGTCCGAAGGCGATGCGTTGGCCCGAGGGTGCGAACGGAGGATAGCGAGTGGGGCTTGGCCGGCTGAGAGATGGGTCGGCCAGTGCGATAGACCAAGCGAAGAGCTCTTCGCGCCCTCTGATCTTTTTGCTTCTTTTTGTATCAGACAAAAAGAAGAGAAATCACGCTAGTATCTGAGCTGCGTGCTCCGACACTTTCACCTTTTCGATCACTTCTGTGATCGTGCCATTTTCAATGATGAAAGTAGAACGGGCAATACCCATATACTTTCTTCCGTACATGCTTTTCTCCACCCAAACACCGAATTGTTCGGCGATCGCATGATCCTCGTCTACGAGTAAGTCAAATGGCAGATCGTACTTATCTATGAACTTCTGATGCTTCGCGGCCTTATCGGGACTGATGCCGTAAATGGTATAACCGGCAGCCAGCAATGCATCGTAGTTGTCGCGCAGGTTGCAAGCTTCTTTCGTGCATCCCGGAGTATCGTCTTTCGGGTAGAAGTACAGGACGTATTTTCCACTGTTCCAATCTGAAGAATTGATGGTCTCTTCCTTCTGATTGATGGTTGTGAATTGTGGTACTGGGTTTCCTGAGGTTATCATGTTTTTGGGGTTGTTAGGTTTTTAGGGTGTTTGGGTATCGGGGTGTTGGGTCCTAATAAATTTTGGAATTTAAAATTTCTCGCCCTGAGCCTCCGTGTTCTCCGTGTCTCCGTGGTTCAAAAAGACATTTACAAATTGACTTTTCGCTCGATAAGCGTCTCATTGCCTACGCCATCCTTAACGCTCAATTTGAATGAATGTTCACCCGAACCGATCGATCTTGGTATGGTTCCGAACAAGGCACTCGACTTCGGTTCATATTCGAGTAAGACCCATTGTCCGTCGACCCACGCATTGAACTCATCCACACCGCTGAGATTGTCATTCACGCGTATGTACATACTCCTGCGCAGCCGTTGCACTCGAACGCGTGGAGCTGTGGTGTCTATTTGCAAATAGTAATGTCCGAATTTCTTCAAGCCCGCTTCCACATAGTCGCCATTCACACTTCCGCCGACACTTGATGAACTGCGGCTACCGGCATCATAACTCATCATGACCAGCTTATCGATCCGATCCGCGTAAGCAGGGAGAGGCTTGATCCCAAGTGAATAATTCTTTCTGAACGGAACAAGATCATAATGCAATCGCAGCATACGACTACAACGCCCCGACTTTACTTCGTATTCATCCCTACCGATCCATGTACTATGGATGAGTGCTCCATTCGGGATACTCACCTTGTAGTAATCCCCTTTGATGTATGTATTCTCACTTGGTTTGGCAAATGTGCTATCCTCGCCAAGATTGCATTTTCGGATCGTAAAACTCCTTCCTTTCTGTCCGCATTTCATGGCAAATCGCATCGTGGTCACTTGCCCTGCAATATCCCTCACACTCAAAACAAAAGAGTGAACGTCGCCATCTTCAAGTTCTATACGACCCTTATCGCGATGCGTGTAATACCGTAGATAGTTCCCTTCATCCTTGAATAACTTCACCACACGATATCCCCGTTGGGAGTAAATAGCATAGTCAATATGTGCGTTGATCAACTTTCCTTCATCAAATCGGAATCGCTCGATCTTCTGGTTGAATATCTCTTCACCATCCATAGTCAGCGAGGCATAATTCACTCCCAATTTCGACATGTGATCGACGAAGTAATCCTGCAAGCGCACTCCTAATCCATATACACCCGGTTCTACACGAATGGTATCGGGATGCTCACCTATTGCATCATACGGATAGAATCCATTGCGTGTCCAGAAGGCATTATCGAGTTTGAACAGATACAACGACCGCAGGAACGGAGGTATGGTATCCTTCACTTTGATCCCATATAGCAGCGGATTCAATGGCACGCTGGTCCGACCGTCTCTAACTTCGAAGTGCAGGTGAGGGCCACCACTTCCACCGGTATTGCCGCTCCAGGCAATCGTGTCACCTCGTTTTACTTTAAGCAATCCTGACTTCGGATACCAGTCGATGGCATAATCCTCCCGCCGATATTGTTCAGCCACCACGGCGTCCTGGATCTCTCCGTCAAATCGTTTCAAATGACCATAAACGGTTTGTAATCCATTGGGATGCTGCAAGTACAAAGCTTTTCCATATCCCCACGGACTGACAGCTACCCGAGCGACAAAGCCGTCGGCTGCAGCGAGCACGGGCCAACCCTGTTGACCATCCGTGCGTATGTCAAGTCCCCCGTGAAAGTGGTTGTTCCGAAGTTCCGCGAAGGTCCCTGAAAGGGTGATCTCTCCATGGACAGGAGCAGAAAAATATCCTTCATCTTCTTCCGTTCGCTCCTCGGGCTCGGCGTTCCGGAGTTCGACCACAGTTGTATCACGGATCAATTCCGGCTCTTCTGTTTCGGTGTTGGTGGTTTGTTCTACTCGATCGGTATTGGCATTGACCACCATCAAAATGGCTGCGCTGATCGTCAAAACCGTGAGTAGCACGAGATACTTTTTAGTATTCATGGCGTTCGAGCAAAATAACAAAGCATTCGCCAATTCGCAGAATTGCAGATATGCACATTCAACAAACGTCCGATTGAAAAGCGACCTTGGGAAAGCCCTTTCATTGGGCGTATCTTTGACATATTCTGTAAAAAGAAGCCCTGAAACCTATTGTCTTTTATGAAAATCGAGAAGATCATAACCAGTCTTGGAGTCAAGGAAGTGAATGAGAGCATCTGCACCGGTCGCCAATGGGTGACACCGGTTGGATCAGAAGTTCATCCTGTTCACTCTCCGGTAGATGGCAAGAAGATCGCCGACATCGTTTTTGCAACAAATTCTGAGTACCAACATGTCATGCGCGTCTCGGAAACGGCGCACGAATACTGGAAGAAAGTGCCTGCCCCAAAACGAGGGGATATCGTTCGCCGATTCGGAAACAGGCTGCGCATTCGCAAAAAAGAACTCGGAGCTCTGGTTTCTTATGAAATGGGCAAAAGCCTGCAGGAAGGCATGGGTGAGGTTCAGGAAATGATCGACATCTGCGACTTCGCAGTTGGTTTATCAAGACAGTTATACGGCTTGACCATGAAGTCGGAGCGACCTGAACACCGCATGATGGAACAGTGGCATTCGCTCGGTAGAGTGGGCGTCATCACCGCGTTCAACTTCCCTGTAGCCGTTTGGGCATGGAATGCCATGATCGCAGCTGTATGTGGAAATGTGATCATTTGGAAACCATCTGAAAAGGCTCCTTTGTCTGCAGTAGCGTGCCATCAGATCCTGAAGGAAATTTTGGTGGATCATGATATTCCGGAGGGTGTATTCAACCTGGTCATAGGCGATTATCGAATTGGTGAGGCCATGGCCAAGGATCAGAGGATCCCCCTCATCAGCGCGACCGGTTCTACCAATATGGGACGCCGCGTAGGTCAGGTGGTAGCGAGTCGATTGGGCAAATCCCTCCTGGAATTGGGTGGGAATAACGCCATGATCATTTCGAATAAAGCAAACCTTGAAAATGCGTTAAGAGCAGTTGTTTTCGGAGCTGTCGGAACAGCCGGACAACGTTGTACTTCTACTCGTAGGGTCATTGTACATGCCGACATCTACGATCACTTCCGAAACAAACTGGTCAAAGCTTACGAGCAGATCAAGATCGGAGACCCGTTAGACGATACGAACCACATGGGACCACTCATTGACGAAGATGCCGTGGCCAACTATAAAACAGCCATTTCCGAATTGGAAGAAGAAGGCGGACAGGTCATTTTCGGAGGAAAGGTATTGAACGGGAAAGGATATGAGAGCAAATGCTATGTCGAGCCTTGTATCGCTGAAGCACAGAACCACTACAGCACTGTGCAGAAGGAGACTTTTGCTCCTATATTATACCTAATGAAATATCACAGCATCGAAGAAGCGATCGCCATGCAAAATGATGTTCCGCAAGGACTTAGTTCTGCCATTTTCACCAGCGACCTCTTGGAAGCAGAGACTTTCCTTTCCGGAGCCGGCTCTGATTGCGGGATCGCAAATGTGAATATCGGCACCAGCGGCGCCGAGATCGGAGGGGCGTTCGGCGGAGAAAAAGAGACCGGTGGTGGTCGAGAATCGGGCTCAGATGCGTGGAAGAGCTATATGCGTCGCCAAACCAATACCGTGAATTACGGCAAGACCATGCCGTTGG
>VMDK01000070.1 GCA_008080835.1 Sphingobacteriia bacterium
CTGTGGTGAAATTTTCGCCCAGTGTAGTCAGCTGAGTATCACGACTCAACAGCAATCTGGAGAGTCGAAGTAACACTGACTTCTCCACTCCACTCTATACGGAGTTAAAGCAGGATAATTCAGTGATCAGAGCAACAGTTGTGGAGGACGAATATGTCAATGTGAAATGGCCTAAGAACTGCGAACCATCCTCCCGTAAATATGGACTCCGCATTACAGATCTGGGTGATGGAACGGTGATCGATGATTTCCTTCTCGAGGATACTTCGTACGATCATTTTGAAGCCATGGTCAATGAGAGCAATTATCTCTACGAGATCCGCACTATTGACCACTGCGAAATTGAGTACACTGACGCAATGCCGGGAAGCAGCATATTGCTGACTGCAGCATACATCAACGGCACTTCCATACTGGAATGGACCCCATACCAACAATGGGCAAATGGTGTAAGTGAATACGCGATCGAGATCCTGGCAAATGGATCATATCGTGAAGTAGCTCGTGTTTCAGGAAATGAGACACGATATGAAGATCAGGAATCCCATAAGGACGTCACAGGTGCCTACATTTACCGTATCAAGGCTCTGAGAGGAGGAATTTCCAACGTTAATAGTATCAGTAACACTGCAAGAGTAGTTGGACCTTCTTCCGTGTGGATCCCGAATGCGTTCACTCCGAACAAGGACAACCTGAATGAGACATTCAAACCAAACATGCAGTTCGTTCAGCAGATCACCGATGGTGGCAAGTACATCTACGAGCTGAACATCTATAACCGTTGGGGTGAGAAGCTGTTCTCTACTTCAGATCAAACAGAAGGATGGAATGGGCATTATTTGGGCAAAAAAGCGCCGGTTGGGTCCTATCTGTACACCGTTCGAGTATTCGGGCTCGACAAAGAATTGTACAACCTTTCAGGACAGGTTTTGGTCCTCGAATAGTCCTCCTGCAATCTCCTTCTTCTTTGTTACCTTTGCGCTCCCAAACCAAGCGTATCACAACATGTTCGAAAATCTTTCATTGAAGCTAGACAAGGCCTTTCAGACCCTCAAAGGGCAAGGGAAGATCACCGAGATCAATGTGGCACAAACGGTCAAAGAGATCCGACGTGCGCTGGTCGATGCGGATGTCAGCTACAGCATAGCGAAAGATTTCACCAATACAGTTCGCGAAAAGGCCATGGGTCAAAACGTACTGACTTCGGTATCACCGGGTCAGTTGATGACCAAGATCGTCAATGACGAACTCACAGATCTATTGGGTGGAGCCACAAGCCCGATCCAGTTACAGGGCAATCCGGCCATCATCTTGATCGCGGGTCTTCAAGGATCAGGTAAGACAACGTTCTCCGGGAAACTGGCCAAGCATATCAAATCCAAGGGTAAGAGCCCATTGCTTGTAGCAGGTGATGTGTACAGACCTGCAGCGATCGATCAGCTGAAAGTTCTGGGAGAGCAGATCGGTGTTGAGGTGTACACCGAAGATGGTAGTAAAGACCCTGTTGGGATCGCTGAGAATGCCATCAAGCACGCCAAACGCAATGCGAATAACGTAGTGATCGTCGATACGGCAGGTCGCCTGGGTATTGACGAACACATGATGAATGAGATCTCGAACGTTAAAAAAGCCGTTCAACCTCAGGAAATCTTATTCGTAGTTGATGCCATGACCGGTCAGGATGCAGTGAACACGGCGAAAGCCTTCAACGACCGTCTGGACTTCAATGGTGTGGTACTGACCAAAATGGATGGTGATACCAGAGGTGGTGCGGCACTTTCTATCAAGAGCGTAGTAAACAAGCCGATCAAGTTCATCAGTGATGGTGAAAAGATGGATGCGCTCAGCGTCTTCCACCCGGATCGGATGGCAGGTCGTATTCTTGGCATGGGTGACGTGGTCAGTCTTGTTGAAAAAGCTCAACAGAACTACGACGAACAAGAAGCACAGCGACTTCAGAAAAAAATGCGCAGGAATACGTTCGATCTGGACGATTTCCTCAAGCAACTCCAGCAGATCAAGAAAATGGGGAATCTCAAAGATCTCATGGGCATGATCCCCGGAGTCGGTAAAGCCATTAAAGATGTTGACATATCTGATGACGCGTTCAAAGGAATTGAGGCGATCATTCAGTCCATGACCCCTCTTGAACGTGAACAGCCAGACCTTATTGATGGCTCACGACGCAAGCGGATCGCTGATGGCAGTGGCAGCTCAGTTACCGAGGTCAACAAACTCCTGAAGCAATTCGGTGAGATGAAAAAGATGATGAAAAACCTGAACAAAGGTGGCGCTATGGGTAGGATGAACCCGGCGGCCATGAGGCGGCGCTAGGCCCCTCTTCATCAGACTTCACACGCTTTTGACATAGAAATTCTATTCTCAGCACCTAAAACATTAATTTAGGAGGTTGGGATGAGTGTGCGCATATGCAAATACAGGCCTTTCCTGATCAGCCTTTTCATGGGTTTGACAAGTATGATAATTGGCTCAATATCAGCTCATTCGCAACATGTAATCCTCGAAGAGAATTTTGAAAACGCTAGTGGTAGTGCTCCACCTTCCGGTTGGGAATTTGATCTGTTGAGCGGAAATTCCCGATTTGACAGCTTTTATTTCAATTCAGATCAATTCTTACCTGCACTTCCCCTGGACAAACACTGTGCGTCATTCGATGTGTACAACGGAGGCTTTGCAGGAAGGAGCAATGGTGACGGAAATACAGAAGACGTAGCGCTGGTAAGTTCGGAATTTGGCTTTGACTCCTCGGAGATCGAAGTTGAATTCGATCACCTATTCACCAGATTGCGCAGTCCAAAGGTATTTGTGGAGATCCGCTTCGGCAGATCAGGGAATTGGCAACCTGTTTGGGGTGATTCATCAGGCAATACGAAACCGGAACACATTCAGATCAAGGTCCGGGATATTCCGGACACCACAAAATTTGCGCAGATACGATTCCGCTGGAAAACGGAAAACACGCTGAACACGCAAGGCTATTGGCTGATCGACAATGTGCGTGTTGTGGAGCGTCTGTCGCAAGACCTCGCTTTGAAATCTGTTAACCCGGGGCAATTGAACATATGCCGTTTTGAAGGACAAAGACTCAGTGTGTTGGTCAGCAATGCAGGGTCAATGCCTCATTCAACGGCTATTATTTCTACGACACTGGAAAACGACCGCGGCAAGTTAGGAAATACTATTCTGGACACCATTAATTCATTAAAAGTTGGAGAATTCACCACACTGACATTCAAATGGGATTCATTGACCACTACCGGTGAATACTATTTGAAAAGCACTCTTATCACCTCCGATCAATGGCGTTCGAACGACTCTTGCATTGTTCGATTCAAAGTTCATGAAGACATCTCGAATGCAACCGTCACCGATGCTTCGCGATGTGGACCCGGAGAATTGGACCTGAAAGGAAGTTCCACTGAAGATCTATTGTGGTTGGATCCGGATCGCGGGACTTCTCATTTGGGCACTACATACACCACTCCTTTCCTCTACCACACAGATACTTTCAAGGTTCAGCAGATCAGTCGGACCAAATCCGAAATACAAACAGGACAAGGACCCTATCGCTTCAATGGCGCCAGTTCAGGAGGTTCATATCTCCGAGTCATTGCCCAAAGTGACCTCACTCTTGACAAAGTGATGCAGCATTTTGCGACTGCCAACAGGACCTTGGTCAAGATCTATACTTTGAAGGGTGACTACCAAGGAAAAGAAAGGGATGCATCCAAATGGAGCCTGATCTTTTCCGACTCCATCGATACTAAGGGCTGGGGAACTTTGACCTCTCTGGATATCCCGGATCAAGTCCTTTTCAAAGGCGACACACTTAGTCTTTATGTCAATTGCATTGGGTCATCTATCTACACTTTCAAACAAGGAAGATTTGAATTCGAGGACAGAAGTATTCATGTGACATCAGACGCTGTCAACAATACGGCATTTTCCGGTAGCGGGCCATTGTATACCCCTTTCGCATGGGATGGATCATTGTCATACAGTTCATTCTGCAAATCGGCACTTACAGATGTTGTGGCCAATGTGGTTGACCGTCCCATCTGGAGAGGTTTCCAGAAACACAATTCTTTCTTTGGCATCATGAAGACTGGCTCTGAATCTGAGCCTGATCAATTATCGGAAAATGGTAAAGGTGTCTATGAAGTACCCGCACCTCACTACAAACTTCGAAGCGGATACGGAACTACTTGGAGGGCTGAGCTCCGCTCAGTGAAGACTTTGAATGGTAGGGAACTTGCCGACAGCTTTTTTTGGTTCATAGCACCTACCTCAAGTAGCGACCTTCAGGTTGGTTTTGCTCCCAAAGGTCAGTGGATCGATAGTACAGTGATCATTGAGATGGTCATCACCGACCTACAGACCGAATGTGATACCTCGGTCATGAGGTTCATCCACATTTCTCGAACACCGATTCCGGAGTTCACATGGCAAGGTCAATGCGCCGATGTCCACGTCCAATTTACCAATGACACACGTGACAGAGACTCTTGCTCATATGATTGGAATTTCGGAGATGGAAGAATTTCACGCGACAAGGATCCGGTCCATAGGTTCAGAACTTCAGGGTCATTTGCAGTCAAGCTGACTGCCACAAATAAATTTGGCATCAGTGGTTCGATCATTGACACTGTTACCGTATTCGACAAACCAGACATGGACGCCCGAGTCGTTCATGCTTGTTTAGGCACTGATATTCAGATCATTCTTCTTGGCAAGAGCACACCAAATGCTAAGTATAATCTCTTCCACTCCGGGAATCAGCTCGGTGGATCTGTCGGCCCTGATACGTTCAGGGTGAATTTCCCTTCACATGGCAAATACAGCTTGGAATTAAAAGCCTTGAATGAAAGCTGCCCTGACTCAGCCGTATATCAAGCGTACCAATTCCCTGTACCAACAGCGGATTTCACAACGAGCGGAATATGTGCGAACGATTCGATCGTTTTTAACAACATATCCAGGATAGCAGACAATGCCAAATTAGGTTATCGCTGGTACAAGGATGGATTGTTGTTTGAGACACGTGAATCACCCATTCTCATATCTTCAGATCCGGGTTTATTCACCATCAGTCTGCAAAGCATTTCAGAATTCGGATGTACGGATACTTTCACGACTGATCTTCGAGTCGAACCTTCCCCCTTTGCACATTTCAATGCGAGTTTGGCCTGTAACAATGAGGCAACAGCATTCAAGAATACCAGCGATCTGCCGACTAGCCTGAGATATTCGTATGCTTGGGACTTTGGCGACGGACACTACAGCAAGGATTCTTCACCTTACAACCGTTATGAAGGTGTTGGGGAACGCAAGGTGAGCTTGGTCGTTACCGCAAACAATGGTTGTGAGTCTCGCTATGACACCAGTCTGATCGTCAGGGTCCAACCTAACGCCCGATTCCATGTCTCTGACATTTGCAGTGGTGATGAAGCGGTATTTGTGAACTTTAGCAAGGTTGAGAACAAGATTTTGAACTATCTATGGCGCTTTGGTGATGGTAAGAGTTCTGAGATTCACTCACCGAGACATGTATATATTAATGACGAAACCCAGTCGTACCGTGTGATCCTTGAAGTATTCACAGACGACAACTCCTGCCGGGATGAATTTGACACCACCATCACCGTACATCGTACGCCATCATGTGACTTCGATTTCCGCTCAACCGGAGACCCCCTGGAGATCATTCTTACCGCAAATGATGCAGAGATCCTTGAATATACCTGGTCTTTTGAAGGTGGAGGTGTGAGCTTGGATCCTGAACCGATCCATCGATTTCAGGTGCCGGGGACCTATGCGATCCAGTTGTTCGCTCGTACGTCGGCAGGTTGTGAGTGCACTCTTACAAAAGATATTGCGGTTGGGCTGTTAAGCTCCAGGGCTAATGAGATACAAATCAACGTGTATCCAAATCCGGCTGAAGGCAAGTTGTTCTACAATATCACTGGATCAAGACACCCAGTTTCGGTGGAGATCTCTGATGCTGCCGGTCGACTGATATGGCAGCAAAACGGGCTACTGCCATCAGGTAATATAAATGTCACAGATCTGTCATCCGGCCTGTATTTATTAACCTTGCGTTCGGACGACCAAGAATTACACTGGAAATTTCAAAAAAAATGAATTAGTTTTCCGAGTTTTAAATGAATATTTGATTCACGATTAATTAATCGTAATTTCACAAGAATTATCTAACTAAGTATGAAACGAATTCTCTACTCTTTATCAGCATTCATGTTGGCTTTGACTGCGATCATGATCACTTCAGAGGCGATGGCGCAGCGAACGAACTACGCTCGTACAGCGACTGCGACTTGTAGTGATCCATGGAACTGGAACAGGATCAATGACGGGGTTAACAACTCCTGTGGTACGAGCAGTGCAGGACAGGAAGCCTTTGTCTGGACAAGCGGAACGCGACCTCCGGGATGGATGCAGTGGCAATGGTCATCTGCAATTACTATCAACCAATTTGTGATCTATCATGCGAATACAACGGGTCGGTACCTGTTAGGAGGTACGATCCAGAGCTGGAATGGTTCTACCTGGGTAACGCATGATAGCTGGCGAAACAGCTCCCAACCATGTGTATCCATAGTTGACTTCCAAACGATCACGACCGATCGTATCCGTATTGCAAACTTTGTGTACGGAACAGGTCAAACCAGTAACCCGAACTTCCTCGACATTGAGATCTACGTTACGACGTATGGCACTAACAACTCGGGAATTGGCAATATTGACCAATTGAACCCTTGTACTCCTACTCAAAATATTACGGCTACGATCCAGAACTTCGGAACGAACACACTTGATAGTGTAGACGTAATGTACCAGATCAACGGTGGTACGATCAAAACTGCCAAGTACAACTCAGGTTCCAGCTATGCTGCTGCGGACACGATCAAGCCAGGAGACAGCAAGAAATTCGTTCTAGAACCAAACTATGCTTTTACTGCAAATACAACGTACAATATCAAAGCATGGACTCACTTGCCTAACGGTAAGACAGATACGGTTAACATCAACGATACACTGTATTCGACCTTTGATTTCTTAGGAGTCCCACCAATACCATCGGTATCTGATCAAGAACAGTGTGGTTCGGGTTATCCAACATTGAAGGGAACTTCTGCATCTGGAGCAAACATGATCTGGTTTGAAGAGAATGACGATTTCAGAGTATTAGGGATAGGTGATACTGCTACCCTCGATAAAGTGTACACAGGTACGAAGCGCTATCGTTTCAAAGGAAGAGCGATGTCGAACTCATTTGACACGATCCCGAACTCCTTTACGGAAACTTGGTCCTACACAGGTGGTCCATCACCACAAGACAAAGGATACTACTGGGATATCTCCACCAAATTCAATACGATCGTTGAAGATCTTGACGTATCGTTGAGCTATGGAGGAGTTCTATCTAACCTTACGGTAGAAGTATATGTAAAAGAAGGAACTCACAGAGGGTCAGAAACCAATTCAGGTGCCTGGACCTTGTGGGGGTCTGATGTCGTTAATTCAGTTGTAACAGGAAGCGGCGACTCTTTGCGCATTGATCTTCCTGCTATATTCCTTCAAGCTCAAAAGACTTACGGATTCTACCTGATGGTCAAAGAAGTCCCTCAGGATTTCAGAACCAACTGTGCTCAAAAAGGAAGTGGCCCGGCAGGTACAGGTTTGACAATTACCAGTGGCTCGCTAGGAGCAGGTAATTTCTCGAATCTCGCATACACAGGAGGATTCATCCCTGAAATGCAATTCAGCTATATGTACGGATGTGCTTCTGACACAGTAGGAATGAATCTGGACGTTTGGAAGCTTCCTATTGGAGCTAATCTGGTTCAAGGATCAACATTCGAAGGAACTTACAGCCGAGGAAATGAGAATGCCCCTGATATCGTAGCTGAAGATTCAACTGTGATCTATGAATTGAGTCCTGCAACGGATTACCCGAATTCTACCTTCGGTACGGATTGGGTTGTATCCTCATTGACAATCGAGACTGTGAATGGAACTCCTATCAGTTCATCTGATACCTCCACAAGTTCTGTGACAACTAGTTCAAACGGAACACTGACATTCAAGCCTAGCTCCGGTTGGGCTGATTCAACGATCAAAATAACTGTGGCTATCCATGAACTACTTCATGGTTGTGATACTCTTATAACTCGCTACATCTTTATCGCTCCTACGGGAGTACCTGATTTCGAATTCAAGAATGGCTGTTTGAGTACACCAATCCAGTTCATCAATAATTCTACACTCAGCTCCGGATTCCTTACTTACAACTGGGACTTCGGTGACGGAAATAGCAGCGATTTCGAAGAGCCAATTCACAATTACGCGAACTATGGCAAATTCAACGTGACGCTCGAACTGATCACGGATCTTGGTATCCGCAGTAGCATCACGAAACAAGTAGAAGTATTCGAGATCCCTGATGTGAAGTTCACAGTGAAGAACAACTGTGAAGGTCAAGCGGTCGTATTCACGAACCAAACGACTATTTCTTCAGGTACTATTGATTACTTGTGGGACTTCGGTGATGGTAAAACATCTCAGGTTGAAAGCCCTACTCACCTGTATGACAAACCAGGTGGATATACTGTAAACCTGTTGGCTATCGCTAACGGATGTCGCAATTCACTCTCTAAGAATGCAAATCAGTTCGCAACACCGACTGCTGACTTCAGCGTTGAAGGAGCATGTTCAGGAGTACCGGTGAACATCACCAACAATAGTACTATCGAACTGGGTGAGCCTATCGGATCTTACTGGGAAATGGGTGATGGTGAGGTAGAGACCGTCTTTAGTCCGGAGTATGCTTACTCCATGTCTGGAGACTATACTATCAAGTACAAAGCCATCTCTCAGTTCGGATGTTCTGATTCTATCGAGCGAATGGTTACGATCAAACAAGGTCCTGTTGCTGACTTCAGCTGGGATAGAGCTTGTAACATCGATCCGGTGAACTTCACGAACGAAACTTCTGAGCCAACAGGAGCTAACACGATCTATAGCTGGGACTTCGGTGATGGCAATACCAGCACCGCTACAAACCCATCTAACCAGTACCCAAGACTTGGTGAAAAACACGTATCGTTGACAGCTTCATCTGATAATGGATGTTCTGACATGATCACTAAAACTCTGCGAGTTCTCGTTCAGCCTGTTGCAGACTTCAATGTTCAAGATGCTTGTGCAGGTGAGCCGGCCATCTTTGTTAATACAACTAAAGCTTCAGGCGAAGCTACTTACAAGTGGTACTTCGGTGATGGTGATAGCTCTGATGTCAACTCTCCTACACATGTTTACAACCCTGTACAAAGTGAAACGTACAACGTACGTCTGCTTGCCAGCGTAGTAGATGGATGTACTGATGAGATCGCGAAGAGTGTGAACATCAAGGAGCAACCAGTATGTTCATTCACTGCTGAGCAAAGCTCACAGAACAGAAATACCTGGACATTCACTCCTGCCAACAACTCATATGGCGACGCAGCTTACACATGGGTACTCAAAGGAAGTAAGACGTACAATACTACCAGTCCTACGCATACATTCGAATATTCTGAATCTGAGTATCGTGTGATTCTCAGCATCATGACAACTGAAGGATGTCGGTGTATCGACTCATCCACATACATCAACACTTCATGGGCACTTGGAACAACTGATCTGAATGAGATCGGAGTTAGCATTTATCCTAACCCGACTTCAGGACAAGTATTCCTGCAGGCAAGTGAAGATGCATTGAACTTCAATGTAGATGTTATTGACATGAATGGTCGTCAGGTGTTCAAGCAAGAGGAAATTGCTGTAACACGTCAAGGTGCGAAGATCGATCTGGCACACCTCGCAAATGGTGTTTACCAAGTTCGACTCAGCAACGACAATGTTCAAGCGATCCAAAAGCTTGTGATTCAGCACTAACCTGAATTAAATCAATAGGAAAACCCCGGTGAGATTCACCGGGGTTTTTTATTGTTCTATACCTTCGCATTCAGATCGATGAAAGAAGATAGACGAGACTATAGCAAGGGTGAGCTCAAACTGAGCGATCTTCAAGGGGACCCTTTGGACATTTTACAGGAATGGGTGAATAAGGCTAAATCCAATGAGCTCGATCCCACCGCATTTGTTCTTTCTACCAGTGTGGATGGACAACCGAATTCAAGAGTCGTGCTCCTTAAAGAGATCCGCGACGGAGAGTTGGTATTCTTTACCAATTACAACAGCAGCAAAGGCAGAGAATTAGCTCAAAACCCTAAAGTTAGCCTGAACTTCTTCTTCCCTTCCGACGAAAGACAGATACGTATTCTGGGAACCGCAGCTAAAGTGAGTGAATCCGAAAGCGATGATTACTTCTACAGTCGTCCGTACGAAAGCCAGATCGGAGCTGTTGTGTCCGATCAAAGTGCTACGCTCGAATCACGTGCATCGCTCGATGATGCGTATGAAGCCGCTTTGAAACTAGAACAAAATCCCAAACGTCCCGAAAATTGGGGAGGTTACGCGATCACGCCGTTTCAGATCGAATTCTGGCAAGGGAGACCAAGTCGATTGCACGACCGTTTTCAATTCTCCCTCATCGAAGGAAATTGGGAGGTCAAACGGCTATATCCGTAAGATCTTGGTAATGGACTAGCGACGAAGCTGCTTTGGATCGATCCCGCGCTTCTTAGCCATCGCCTCCACACGTTTTTGGAAACGTGAAGGCTTCACATTCACTTTCTTCTTCTTGTTCTGCTCGATCTGCTTGTGCAACTTCTCGTCATCGACGATAAATGTCCGGAACACCCAGTTCTGACCGAAGGTGATCACGTTCGCGAGGAAGTAGTAATAACTCAATCCAGAGGAGTAGCTATTGAACCAGAACAACAGCATTAATGGCATGAGGTACATGATAGACTTCATCGGTCCTGTCATGGCCGCGCTGCTCTGTGAGTTGAACATCGTATACAAGAACGTGGAACCTGCCATCAACAACGTAAATAAACTCACGTGATCCCCATAGAACGGAATGCTGAATGGCAGCTGAAGGATACTGTCAAATGTCGAAAGATCCTCAGCCCATAAGAATGACTTCTGACGCAGCTCAATACTTGCCGGGAAGAAGCGGAACATGGCGATCAGGATCGGGAACTGTATCAATTGCGGCAGACAGCCTCCAAATGGGCTTACACCTGCCTTCTTGTACAGCTTCATTTGCTCCTGCTGCATCTTCTGCATGTCACCACCGACTTTTTCCTTGATGGCGTCCAATTCCGGCTTGAGCAACTTCATCTTAGCCGATGATATGTAGATCTTGTACATCGGGAAGATCAAGACTCCTTTGATCATCAAAGTGAGGATCAGGATGATGAGTCCATAGTTCACGAAGTAATTGTCAAGCCAGTTGAAGATCGGGATGATCGCATACTTGTTGACCGCCCGGATAATGCTTGACCCAATAGGCACAATGCTCTCCATGCCAATGTCCATTGCCTTGAGAGTCTGATAATGGTTAGGGCCGAAGTAGAATTGGAATTCTTGTGCATCCACCTCATTGAAGTGATATGCGACAGGCATACTTGCTGCCATTTGGGCAACATACTCGTTGTGCTCAGGTTCACTAACGGAAATGTCAGTTCCCGACTCTTCCAGCCCATCCGGTATGATCAATGTGGCTGAAAAGAATTTCTGCTTGAAATTCACCCACTGTATCCCGTTCATCAGCTGATCCTCGTCTCCTCCACTCAAAGAGAGATTATCGACGTCCGAATCATTCTTGAACTTATAATATACCGTGCTATTCTGGCGCTCATCCTTCAACGACTTCTCCTGACGTGGAGTTTCCACGATCCAATCGAGCATGTACTCGTTGTTCTTTTTAGCGATCAGCTCAGAAAGTCCTTCTAGCTCAAATCGATAGTCTACAAGAAATCCGTCATTGAGGCTGTATAAGTGACGCAGGGTTCCTCCTCCGTCAAGTCTATGTTCCATGACCAGACTGCCGGAGTCTTTCGAGGTTACACTAAAATCAAGCTCTTGTGTTCGTATGATTCCGCTTTTGAGCGGGATGGTATAGTTAAAACTACTACGCTCTTGAGTGAATAGCTTTAATTCGGACGAATCGTAAGTCGTATAACCCTTCAAGTGAACATTAGCTATTCTTCCACCTTTTGACGTGACGGTCAACTCGAGCTTATCATTCCCAATGGTCTCCAAAGTCTCGGGAAGGATCTCCCTTTTGATCACGACTTGCCCGGAATCCGAAGTCGATTGAACATTTGCAAGCACATTTGCTGAGTCTGCGACATCCTCTGATACAATGTCTTCAGATGAGCGACGGATGGTTTGCTCTTCGACCTGAATGGAATCCAGGTTGCTATTGGCCATCGCGATGGAGTCTTCGATGCGTTGGATCTCACGAGCTTCTTCCAGATTCTTGTTCGTGTAGAAAAGATACCCGGCGAATATGACGAATATGAGGATATACCCGATTATCGAATTGCGGTCCATGAAGTTCCTTTTGGGGGTGCAAAGGTAGTCCGATTTGACAAACGAGACCTTTGAACCAGAGCCAACATAGCTAAAAAGAAAAGGCGTTCATCGAATGGGGACCTACTCCAGGATGAACGCCTTTCATATATCAATTGATCTTTCGTGGATCAGCTGTTAGCAGATTGCAGTTTTGGCGCTGCATTTCTGATCTCTTCATTTGCTCCGGATTCGAATTTCTCGAAGTTCTTATTAAACAGATTCGCGAGGTGATTCGCTTTCTCATCATATGCTGTCTTGTTTTCCCAAGTACTGCGAGCATCCAAAAGTTCTGAAGGCACTCCTTCACATGAAGTAGGAACTTCTAAACCGAAAACAGGATGAGTTGTGTACTCCACATTATCAAGTTTTCCCTCCAACGCAGCCGTGATCATCGCACGAGTGTATTTCAGACTCATTCGCTTTCCAACTCCAAAAGGACCACCACTCCAGCCTGTATTGACCAGCCAAACGTTCACATCACTTTCGCGCATCTTCTCACCGAGCATTTCTGCATATTTCGCAGGATGCAATGGCAAGAATGCCTCACCGAAACACGCACTGAATGTAGCAACCGGATCTGTGATACCTGCTTCTGTGCCGGCAACTTTAGCGGTATACCCTGAAATGAAATGGTACCCGGCCTGACCAGGAGTCAATTTCGAGATCGGAGGCAACACACCGAATGCATCACAGGTGAGGAAGAAAATATTTGTAGGCGCTGTCCCAACGGAAGGGACTGCAATATTGTCGATATGGTCGATCGGATAAGCTACACGAGTATTCTCAGTAACAGTAGTGTTAGTGAAGTCCACTCGATTGGTACCTTCATGGAACCGAACGTTTTCAACCAATGCACCTTTCTTAATCGCGTTCCAGATCTGTGGTTCGTTCTCTTCGGTCAAGTCGATGCATTTCGCATAGCATCCACCTTCGAAGTTGAATACACTGTTTCCCGCCCATCCGTGCTCGTCGTCACCGATCAGCTTTCGGTTTGGATCTGCTGAGAGAGTCGTCTTACCTGTTCCGGACAAGCCAAAGAATACAGCCGTATCTCCTTCGGCACCAATATTTGCCGAGCAGTGCATGGAAAGGACGTTTCGCTCATGTGGCAAGATGTAGTTCAATACGGTGAAGATACCTTTCTTGATCTCTCCTGTATACCCTGAACCACCTATAAGAATCATCTTCTTGGTGAAGTTGACCATAGTGAAATTGTGCTGCCGAGTCCCGTCAACAGAAGGATCTGCATGGAAACTTGGCGCAGCCAGGATCAACCACTCAGGATCCTGTGAATTGGCTTCATCTTCAGTCGGACGCAGGAACAGGTTCTTCGCGAACAAGTTCTGGTAAGCGCTTTCTGTTACCACTCGGATGTTCAAGCGATATTCAGGATCCGCACAGGCATAAGCGTCACGGATGAACAGCTCTTTGCCTTCGTAATGGTTCATGATCTTGTCGGACAGACCATTGAAATATTTCTCTTCTATTGGTTGGTTAACACTTCCCCACCATACAGAATCAGCAGTGTTGGCATCTTTAACTACGAACTTGTCTTTGGGCGATCGACCGGTGAATTCGCCGGTGTCAGCTGCCAGAGCACCAAGTTCGGTCAGCTGACCTTCACCCTTTGTCAAGGCCTGGTCGATAAGCTGATCTGTCGTTAGATTTAAATGCACTTTCCCCGCATTCTCTGCGATGCGGTCAGTAATAGGATGACTTTTCATAACGGAATTGTGTCCTCTTTGATTTTTGAGGGGGCAAAAATAGACTCAATTGAGTCAAATGGAAGGATTTAGCGTGTCATTTCCCCACATGATATCCATAAGAACGCAGTCTGTTGCTGATTTTATCTACAAAAGAGCCTTGAACAATGATGAGTCCATCTTTCGCTGAGCCTCCCGCCCCACAATGCGATTTCAGCACTTTTGCCAAGGACTTCAGATCATCTTCGGTTCCTTCAAATCCTTCCACGATCGTAACTACCTTGCCTTTGCGCTGTTTCTTGTCAATATAGACCTTAAGTCTCTGATCCTCAGGGAGCAACGACTCCTCTGCATCATCCTGTTCCGGTATGAGATCCGGATCAGTACTGAACACAAGCCCTCCAAGATCCGTCAGTCCCATCTTCTTTTTGCCCATGCTTCAAAATTAAAGTCTTTGGGAGTCAATACGTAAGCAGAAAGTTTTGTCAGATTATTTTCACGAAAGAATTATTTAAGTATATTTGATAAGCGCGAAATCAGTCTTGGACAAATCTCACTTTACCGTGAGAGCCTTATTCAGGACAAATGATTCAATTAAGTCGCAATGCGGCTTAATACGTACATTTCATGGTTAGTTTGGTTTATTTTGGTGCGGGTTCATTAGAGCCCGCATCTTTTTTATGTGAAACTCAAACTACACCATTCAATGCGCTGACCAACTTAACAGCTTCCACGGCTTCTTTCACATCGTGAACACGAAGAATATGAGCTCCATTCATCAATGCGACCGTATTGAGTACGGTTGTCCCATTCAACGCCTCTGAGGGCTTGACACCCAAAACCCGATTGATCATTGATTTTCGAGAAATTCCTGCAAGAACGGGTCTTTGGAAGACATCCGAAAAACTCTGAAGATACTTGAGTAGCTGATAGTTGTGCTCAACAGTTTTGCCGAAACCGAACCCCGGATCGATCACGTATTCTGTGATTCCCAGCTTGGAGAATTGGTCAGCTTTCTCACTAAAGTATGCGTGCACATCGCTCAAGACATCATCATATTCCGGTGACCGTTGCATGTCGCGCGTGGATCCTTGTTTATGCATGGCGATGTACGTCGCTTTGTGCTGGGCGATCACACCTAGCATTTCAGGATCATCATCGCCCGCGCTTATATCATTGATGATATGGACCCCTTCATTCAACATCTCATCGGCAACTCGATGGCGAAATGTGTCAATCGATAAGACCGCGTCCTCATGTTTTTCGCGAATAGCCCTCACTACAGGAGTCAACAGCTCTAACTCTCTTTCCACCCTTACAGGTTCGGAGCCCGGACGACTGCTATTGGCACCAATATCAATG
>VMDK01000076.1 GCA_008080835.1 Sphingobacteriia bacterium
GAGGATCTACAATAGCCAAACATTTTGTGATTGAGTCTACACCAAGGCAGTTCTCAGAACGAAGCTGGATACAGTTCGTTCCAACTGCTGAGAATACATGCTCTGCGTCGACAGTGTTGTACTCGTAAGTTCCATCAGCTCCGATGTCCCAGTTGTGCTGGATGTAACCGGTCTGGTTGGCATTCTTAAGAAGTACAGGCGTTCCTACATAAGCCGTGTCAGGTGTAAAGAAGTTAGCAGCCAAAGTCGTTGGGTTCTCCAACTGTACTGCGAAGTCTTCAGTTTCACCGTAGTAAGATGGTCCTGAAGCAGAACCAGAAGTACATGATTGGTTCGCGTTCCAGTGGTAATAAGTACTGGCATTCACCGAACTTCTCAAACGGATAACTGACGCACCTGAACCTGTTGCTCCACAAGGAAGGGAAAGGTTAATGGTTGTCAATGGTACGTGAGTACCTGATCCGTTGGCAATAGTAGTAGAACGACATGTCACAATGTGATTGTCGAAGAACTCGCCATTGTCAGCGAAATCACCGTCGCGGTTCAAATCGATCCAGATACCTACAACTGCGTTGTACGTATAACGCTCTGAACCATTCATCTTGATCTGGAAGTTACTTCCGTAAGACAAGCTGAAGGTTGGAGTTGTTGTGATCTGGTGGTAATGCGACTGCGAATTAGTGTTGTTCTGATAATCCACACATCCGTCCGGAGATTTTCTCCAGAGGATCTTACCATTCTGTACGAATTGCACCTCTTCAATGGCAGCGTAGTAGAGATTACTACTGTAACCACAACCGTAATAGTGCCAAGACACACAATACTGTGCAAAAGCAGACGCTCCTGCAAATAGGAAAAAAGCCAACAAGGTCAACACCCTTTTTCCCATAAGAGAGTGTAAACCGTTCATCGTAATCTTTCTGTTCATTGGTATTATTTAATAGAACTCGTTATTAATCTGACGAATTTATATCTTCCGCCATTGGATTGACCCAATTTCACTATCAAGGTTGCAATTCGCAGGAAAATTTTTTGAATAAATCGTAATTCGTTGATAGTGAGAAGGTTTAATGTCTACATTGCAGGTACAATTCACGGCAATTCGACCCATTTGTAGATGATTTGACCATCCTGTGACAATTTAACTGACCAAATTCCGACTCATCGAGCGCAATATGGACCAAAAGACGAATCAACAATTGACCAAGGATTTTCAAGAGTCCCTTCAGCGCCTGAATGCACGCCAAAGAGACGCGGTTGAACATCTCGAAGGTCCGTTGATGGTGATCGCAGGTCCGGGTACCGGTAAAACAGAGATCCTGGGGGCTCGGATCGGACAGATCCTCCTGCAAACGGACACCGACCCCTCTAATATTCTCTGTCTGACATTCACTGAGGCAGGGACCTATGCTATGCGGGAACGTCTGATAAAGTTCATCGGCGCCGACGCACATAACATACCTATCCACACATTCCACTCATTTTGCAACAAGGTCATACAGGAACTCCCCGAGAAGTTCAATCGATATGACCTGGATGCGATCAGCGACCTCGAGCAAATTGAATTGATGGATGAACTGGTTTCATCACTGCCCCTAGACAACCCCCTTATCAAACTGAAATCAGACAATACGTACCTCAGAAGTAATCTGACCCGTCTGTTCTCGTTCATGAAACGTGAAGACCTCGCCCCCTCTGAGATTGAAGCGAAAGTCGACAAACGGATCAAAGAGGCATACGAAGGCGACGAATTCCGATACAAACGTGCCAGCGGCGAGAATAAAGCAGGTGACCTGAAAATGCACGAGATCAGGAAAGTGGAAGACCACCTCCAAAAGTTGAAAGCTGCTGCACAGTTGTACGCGTCGTATCAGGAATTGATGCTTAAAAATGGCAGATACGATTTCGACGATATGATACTCTGGGTGATCGACCTTTTTCAGCGTGACGAAGATGTCTTGCGAAGCTATCAGGAACAATTCCAATACGTCCTGGTCGACGAATATCAGGATACGAATGGGTCTCAGAATCACCTGTTGATGCAGCTCATTGATTTCTGGTCGGAGCCAAATGTGATGGTCGTAGGAGATGACGATCAGAGCATATTCCGATTCCAAGGTGCTCAAGTCGAGAACATTGTGAACTTTCTCAAGAAATTCTCACCCGGTCTGAAAGAAGTGGTTCTCGACCAGAATTATCGCTCTACTTCACCCATTTTGCATGCTGCTGGTGCACTGATCAAGAATAATGATGAACGTCTGGTCCATCACATTGATGATCTGGAAAAGGATCTTCATTCGAATTCCGATCTGTCCATTGAGAAGATCAAGGTCATCGACGCATATAATCCCATACATGAAGCCTGCTTTGTTGGGAACGAGATCACCAGAAGGATCCGCGACGGAGAAGAAGCGGAAAGCATTGCGGTGATCTATCGCAAACATAAGCAGGTGGATGAGCTTGCTCGATTCCTGAACAAAGAGGGCATTCCTGTCTATCTCAAGAAGAGAGAAAATGTGCTCGAGCAAGAAAATGTGAGGTTTGTGGTTCAACTCTTGACCTGGCTTGCTCAGGAGTCACATATACCATTTAGCGGAGACCACCTGCTCTTCACTATTCTTCATCATCGGTCCTTCGAATTAAAACCACTGCTGATCGCTCGTTTCTCTTCCTGGGTCTACAGACATGGCGAACGAAGATCCTGGAGAGAGTTGTTAAGTGCCGACCATCAATTGCTGTCAGAAATGCAAGGGGCCTTTTCGACACCTGAACTAGAACAGATGCACAGAGCATCGGATCTGCTTGATTCCGTCTTTAAGAATGCACAAAGCCTGACCATGCAGGAGCTACTTGAGCGCATTTACCGAGATTTCGGATTGATCGACCATGTAGTGCGAACCAGCAATGTATTTGAGTTGGAATGCCTGCGAACGTTCATGGATTTTGTCAAGGATGAAACTTCTCGATCACCTCTGAGCATCGAAGAGCTCCTGACAAAACTCGACCTGATGGAAAAGCACGGTCTCCAGCTGACCAAAGAGAGACTCCTTTACGATGAAAAAGGAGTCAATCTGATGACTGCCCACGGGAGTAAAGGTCTCGAGTACCGAACTGTCTTTGTGATCGGTTGCGAACAGAAGCACTGGGATAAAGAACCGAGGAGGGCCATGCCATTTGGACTGGACCAGATCCTCACCGTGAAGGTCGAAGGTTCGAATGTCGAAGAAAGTCGCAGGCTCTTTTATGTTGCACTTACTCGTGCCGAGCAAAATCTCTACCTATGTCATTCCAGACAGGACCTCAACGAAAAACCCAGGTCTCGCACCCGATTCATCGATGAGATTGCGGAAACCCAACAGGATCTGCTACAGGAACTGACTTTTGAAGAAAGCAACGAGGGTATACTCCAATGGATGCACAGCGCATATCAGGTGGACACAAAGGATGCCACGGCCTACCCTATTTTCCGAGCTCCATTCATCCATGAGTACTTGCAAACGTACGTACTCAGTGTAACACACCTTTCCAATTATCTGGAATGCCCGACAGCCTTTTTTTTCCAGCATGTATTGCGCGTGCCTGCAGCAAAGAACAAGTATATGAGCTACGGTACGGCCATTCACAATGCCGTAGAAGACATTCAGAAGAAACTCAGGGACGATGCTTCCAACTGCACATCGGAATATATGATCAGTCAATTCGAAAGTGCCATGTTGCGTGAAAGAAGCAACTTCACCAGGGATGAATTTGAGAAATTCAGCGAACTGGGAAGACAGGAGATCGTGACATTCATTGAAGCGAGGAGAACACAATGGCTGAATGAACCTCGGTTCGAGACTGAAGTCTCGATCTCAGATACCGAATATGAAGGAGTCCCGATCAAAGGAAAAATAGACCGCCTTGTTCAAAGTGAAAGAGAGTGGATAGTTACAGACTTCAAGACCGGCAGCTACAGGAATGCCAAAAAGAAGCTTGTTCCTCCTTTGGAGAAAGCCACTTCTGATGACCCTTACGATAAAGTTCATGTTGGCAACTACTGGAGACAGATCGTCTTTTATTCGTTGCTCCTTCGCTCAGCCAAATACAGGCAAATTCCAATGCACCGAGGGATAATGGATTTTGTCGAAAGTGATGACGACGGTAACCACGTCATGGAGACCATTGAAGTCGACATAGATGCCCAAAGAATCGTGGGTGAACAACTGAAGATGGCTTATCAAGGCATCATGGCAAAACATTTCAGTCCCGGCTGCGGTAAACCCGATTGTGAATGGTGCTCCCTCATGGAAAAACACGATGCGGAATTTAGTTCTGAACTCTGATTGAACAATTTCATTTTGCATGGGTTACCTTTGTAGAATTATTCTAAATAAGAATCTGAATTATGACCATCGACGATGTGATCACCATATACGCTGAGGCTACGCCAAATCCGGAATCCATGAAGTTCGTCTCGAACAAAATGATCTTTGCGAACGACAGCATTGATTTTCGTTCTGCAGACAAAGTAGAAGGATCACCTTTGGCCGCGGCACTCTTTGAATTCCCATTTGTCAAAGGGGTGTTCATCATGAACAATTTCGTGAGTATCACGAAGCAAAAAGAAGAGGAATGGTTCGATCTTATCCCAAAGCTGAAGGCATTTATCAAAGAGTGGCTGGAAAACGGGAAAGAGGTTGTTTCACCGAAAGCGGTGAAGGTCGATGAGAATGAGGACGAGGTGGTCCGCAAGATCAAGCAGTTGCTTGACGATCACGTGAAGCCGGCAGTTGAAATGGACGGAGGTGCGATCACATTTCAGAGCTTTGACGAAGGAGTGGTATCCGTGGTTATGAAGGGATCTTGCAGCGGATGTCCAAGTTCTACGTTAACGCTAAAAGCAGGTATTGAGAATCTACTAAAAAGAATGATACCTGAAGTGGAAGCGGTAGAGGCGATCGCCGGCTAGAACCTGCTCTAGCGCAACAATTCAACTGTACCATCCCGATAGTAATCGGAGTCGTTCAAACAAGTCGTTTTGATCCGACAATACCAAAAGTATGTTCCGGACGCAACATCTTTTCCGTCGAAGGTCCCATCCCATCTCTCGTTCGGGTTCATGGTAAAAAACACCTTTTCGCCCCATCGGTTGAATACACAGAACTCATACTCCAGCACATCCTCAAACTCACGGATCGGTGAGAACTGTTCGTTGAGTGCATCGCCTGTTGGGGTGAACGCATTCGGTACCCAGTAGTTACCTCCTTCACCTACGGCAGAGATCAGGATCTCGTCCGAATGAATGAAATCGCATGTGGTGTCAGAGACTTCTACAGAATATATCCCTGGATCATTCACGACTATACTCGAAGTCGTTGCACCGGTTGACCATAAGAACTGATATCCCCCTGAAGGACCGAGTCCGGTGATCAGATCCGTTGGTCTCATAAAGCAATATTCGATCAGTTCAGGGCCAATATCGAAATCAAAATCATTGCGTTGTTCCACAGAAACACTGTCCCGGAATCTGCAACCACTGCGTTCCACTTGCAGCCAGTAAGTCCCGGTCCTGTCCACGTCCAATGAATTGCCCTCAGAGTTGTCGGACCACAGATACTCGTCCATTCCGACGGGAGCATTAAGCGTCCAAACGATGTCGCCGCAGAAAAGACTATCCGGACCGAGCACGAATTCAGGAATTTGGACTTCCACGTATTCAATGGTGTCAGATGCCGGGCACCCACCTCTGGTTACAGTTAGTGAGTATATGCCGGGTCCGGGAACCTGAAATTGTTGTGCTGTACTTCCATCGGACCATAAATATGTTTCAAATGTGCGATTCGCCACTCCGATCACAGGACCGGCTACGTTCCCACAAAGAGTTGAATCCTCACCGAGACTTATCGGTGAGATCGCAGGGTAAAACGTAACCTCATCTTTAAAAGAACCACAATCGGTGAAGATCTCTACCCAGTAGGATCCATATCCTGTGACTTGAATGCTATGTGATGTATCTCCGTTAAACCATCGCACTTGCTTGTCGGGATGACCTGCATAGAGGGTACGTACGAAATCATTATTACACATGGCCGTGTCGTCATCGAGTTCCGTATCATCCTGGAAACTTCGCGCTTCGAGGAAAACCCATGAATCCTTGTCCGGATCCCCGACATCGGCAATAGCCAACTTGATCTTGTACCATTCGCAAGCCTGTACAGCAATATTGGCTTTGAGAATCACCGTTTGTCCATCGTGCTGAAGCCATTTGTGGCGAAAATTATTCTCGTCGCGGTTATCGATGTAAAACTCACTGTTCTTGCGATCGTTGATATTATCGATCGACACGACTTCGGTAGTGCCCGGGACCAATGCCACATTCTGCTCTCCAACAATACCGGGGCCGCTCACAAAGAATCCGAACACGTCGTTGAACCCGCGATTCACCCATTCCAGATATTCTTCAGAAGAGAATACATACCGGAATTGGACTTTACTCGTCTGCGGTTTGAACTCAAATTCGAGCATGGCCGCATCCATGGTCTTGGCAGTTGAAATGTCATCCAGCACCTTTACACCGGAGCCACCATTCCCTGATGTATATGATTCGCTGTCGTTTGGCCCTTTGGCTCCAACAGCGATACCACTGGAAAGAACCACTCCTTTGTCAATTCCAAGACCGCTGGCAAATCCATTCTCAAATAGCGCTATAGACCTGTCATACCCGGTATAATTGACATTGCGGTATTCCATGCCTTCACCGAGAAGGACCTTGCTGACCAGAAGAGTTTCGTTGACTTTTTCCTGAACAGTGAGTTGGGCATACGACACCCGTGTTGCTGTGAAAATGCACAGCAATGCCAGGAAAAGTGGCGTGAGTAGTCGTTTTCTTATCTCTCCCATTTTCACAGTTAAAAACGGAAATCTGCCAAAGGTAAGACGTGCGAGGGTCAAAAAAATGACAGCTTTCACCCAAATTACGAAGACCCCGGCACGTATTGTTCTTTTTTTTTAACAAATTGCGAGTTGATTTCAACGTGTAATGATCAGAAGACTTACCCTCATTTTTGCAGTTTTTGCGCTTGGACTGATCACAGCACAAGCTCAGAATTTCGGTTTTGATAAACTGAATACCGACACTGCACATGCTCATCCGGATGTATTCCAAAAGGCAACCTATGCCGATTTTCACAGTGATAACGACACTGGCACCTACCGATGGGTTCGGGTGAATAAAAACCTGTCGAACGGAATCACCTCGGCGATCTGTGATAACAACACTTGCTACGGACCGGATGACGACTCAGCACAGTTCTTCATGGAAGCTATGGACACATTCTCCATGATCTGCTACTTCTACCCTGCAGGAAACTGCGGCCAGAACGACATTGAGTTGAAAGTCTATAAAGTGAATGACCCGGGAGCCGGTGAGTCATACGTAACATATCACAGTTATATGTGGTGTGTTGCAGCCAGCGTCACTGAAGTGAAGGCGAAAGAATTGAAAGTAGGACCATCTCCTGCGAACGATTTCATTCATGTGAACTACGGATCTGCGAACGCCAAGAACATTCGCATCGTTGATGTGCTTGGAAATGTCATCTTCGAAAAAAGTACTACCAAAGTATCTACGCGAGTTGATGTTTCTCGCTGGAGTAAAGGTCTGTACTTTGTGACTGTGCAGGACGGAAGCACCACGATCAATAAGTCATTCGTAAAGAAATAATTCTCGAAATTCGAGGTATAAGTAAAGGGGAGCTGAGCTCCCCTTTTTCTATTGTATCAAACCCATGAGTATGGGTAAGTGGTTAGTTTGGCTATTTAAAAGCTTGATCTGAGCGTGATCACCAATTGGTTGTTCTTATCGCTAATGTCTGCCACATCAACCGGAATTCCGTTCAAGGCATAAGGTTGGATCTGTCTGGAACTTCTTCGGTGAACCAATGCAAGATCCAGGGCCCAATTCTCATCCTGTAGCCCGACACCTCCTGTAATGAAGTTATTGGATGCTTCACCTGCGCTCGTTGAGTTGAATGGACTACCGTAGCGCGCATATCCTCCACGGAAGCGGTACATCCCTTTGATATACTCTCCGCCAATACGGAGATTCACCGTGCTTCCATATTTTTCGCTGATCAGATCATTGGCGGTTTCAAACGCATCGATGGTTGGTCGAAGCCTCATGGTGCTGTAGTCCACAAATTCGATATCGGTTGATATGAATCCCTGTTTTCCGAGCACTCCTGCCAGGCTCAAGGTAGTTCTCATTGGAGTGGTCAATTTGTATTCAAATCTTCCCTCCTTGCTCTGATATTCGTAGTAATTACCATCGTCCATTTCCGAGAACAGATCATCGATGTATTCATCTGTCAGTTTGTAAATGGCCGGTGTTTGGAGAGCGATACCCGTTCTCAACCATTGGACCGGTTTGATGATCATTCCAAGTCGTCCACTGATTCCCACGCCGGTGGTTTTGAGATAACGCTCCAGTTCCCATACTTCCCATGGTGCTCCCATGTCCACGTCATCCGTTTCGCGGAAACGGTCACGCTCTTCATATCGGATAGAAGTCACGGTTACACCACCTCCCAGATACAGCACATTGTTGTAGTTGGCTGCAAGCTGGAGGTAGTAATCATTCATCCCTCCTGAGGTGCTGATCACTTGTTTTTGCGAGATGCCGCGGGCATTTGGATCTATGGCAGCGGCATATTGTCGGTCACCTACTGAATCGATCAAGTACGCCTCCCAGGCCATGACCTCGATATCGTTGAATCCAAAGTCAAACTCATTATCGGTGCCTCCGATCTCGGCCACACTCAGTCCATCCGCTCGTTGAGCGAAATAATCCAGCATCGATGATTGGCTATTCGTCCCGCCATAATTCGCGATCCCTTTGAAATCATTGACGCGGTTCATTCCCAAGGCGAAGTTGGTATAGAGCCAGCCCTTTTTGGCGGGCTTTCTTCCATCATAGTGTCGGTTCGTGAATACCAATCCGAGGTTAGGGATATTGAGGTTGAATTCGTTGTCTGTGCGTGAGTTTCCTCGATAATCTCCGGTACTCTTCGCATTGATCATACCTGCACTCAGCACGAACTGATTGCTTCTGTACATGCCGAATCCGGCCGGGTTGATCGTTGCGCTCGACAGATCTGCTCCAAGTGCCCCAAATGCTCCACCAACGCTTAAACTCCTCGCGGTGGATCCTAGTGAAGTGCTTGAATATCTGAGGGCATCCACGTCGCTCTGTGCCATGGTGAGTGTGCACAGCGATGCCAGTAAGACAGTATTTAATACTCTTTTCATTTGCCTGATTTTATTTGTTAAAACTACCTGCGACTCCCGGAAGATCGCGATTATGCCGAACCTGAACTTCTCGACGAACTACTCCTTACAGAGGAACGAGATGGTGAAGAAGATCGGGATGGTGAGGATGATCTCACTGACGAGCCCGATGATCTGCCACTACTTCCGACCGACGAACGAGAAGGTGTCGAAGACCGTGAAGGTGAACTGCTTCTGTATGAATTCGAACTCCTTGACGGCGTTCTCTGATAGGAACTTGAAGAACGCGATAGTGCACTTCCTTTCACAGAGGATCTGGAAGGTGTTGACCGCTGAGTGGTGCTTCGCGTGGATCCCGAGTTTCTATTATAGCTAGGTGAACTGCTTCGAGTTGAAGGTCGCGTTGCAGAATTCCTTGAGCTCATGTTTGGAGCTGTCGAAGGTCGAACCGTGCTTCTGGTATTCGTTCTTCCGCTGGTCGAAGGTGAAGTCGAACGACGCTGGATATTAGAACTTGCACCGCTATTGCGACTTGAAGTTCCGCTCCTGCGATCGAAATTCTGTGAACGGGATGAGCCACCCATGGTCGATTGTCTTCTCTCAAAAGTGGATGTTCCTGTCTGAGGAGTGCGGGAACTGCTTGAACGACTCGTTCTGGTACCGCTACTTCTAGAGCTGGACGAACTATTGGAGCTTCGAGTACTTCTAGAGCTTCCTGAATTTGACGGTCTACTCTGGCGATCCTGGATCGAAGGTGTACTAGTCCTGTTCGATCTGGAAGGAGACGTACTGCTATTCGAGCGCTCGAAATTCGAGTTGCTGCTGGAAGTTGATCCGCTTTGTCCAGTACGCGAACCGGAATTTATACTGCTTCCGCTTGATCTTCCCGATACTCCCGATCTGTCGGATGTGTTGCTTCGGCTTCTCGGCGTAGTTGCTTCACGCGTTCTCAGGTCGGGTTGATTCTGACGAGCGCGATCGCTTTGTGGTTGATTTGAGCGGGACCTTCCGACGCTTTCGCTTGTTTTGATGTCACCTTTGCTCGTGTGGTCACTACCCGGGACTCTGCGAACGCTTTCGCCACTGCGGCTTCGGACAGATACTTGATCAGTTCTGCGGTTCGTCGGCGAATTCGTATTGATCCGCTGACGTGGTTTATTCATGGTGCGGTTGCTCGTGAAACCTGATGTGGAGCGTCCACTGGTATAGCGTCCTCGGTAATAGTTATTACCCCAGTATCCTCCATACCCATAGCTGTTCCAACCATTGTTCCAGCCGTTGTTCCAACCCCAGCTATTCCAACCACCGTAGTATGGTCCGTACGCATATCGTGTGTACGGTGACCATGCATACGGGCTGTATCCCCAGCCATAGTTTGGATAGCACCAGGCATTTCCCCAGCCCCATCCTCGGTTCCAACCACCCCTCCATGGGCTTCGATATCCCACATACCAGCCCGACCAGGTCGAAAAGCCAACAGACCAACCCCCACGATATGGTGAATTCCAGAATGGGTCGTTCCAGTATGAGTAGTTATTGAACCACGGATCGTAGTCGTAAATCGAGTAATACGAGTAATATCTGCGGTTGCGACGATTCACAGCTCGGCTATCTTGATAGCCTTCGTCGTATCCGTCATTATATCCAAGATCGTAAGTTTCCTGAGGAGAATAATCCTCCCCGTTCAATCGTCCGAAATGGTCACGGAAACTGAAATCCTCTCCGGCGATCTGCTCTTCAGCCTGCGCGTATACCTGCTCGGTCTCTGAACTGAAATCATCCTGTCCATATACCTGTTCCGCAGCTTTGGAGTCTTCTCTGGACTCACCTTCCACTTTATTGGACTGTGGAGTATACTTTTCAATGCGTTGATCGTCCTTTGAATTCGAATTCTGTTCATCTTCCGGTTCGTCAGCCGGATCGTAATAGATGTCATCCACGACCTGCGCAAAAACAGGTGTGGACGCTATGCTGCCTGCATAAACAGTGGTTGCGACCATCGCGTAGAGTAGAATTCTTTTCAATTTCATATACCTGCAATTTAACTTTTAATACTACGGGGCAGAAGTTTACTTTTGCCCTTCTAATACTATTTAACGCAAAGAATATTCCAAGGTTGATATGTCGTTCGAAAAGGTCAAGAGATCGGAAGATTACTCAAAATGGTATAATAATTTAGTCATCAATGCTGACTTGGCAGAACACAGTGCCGTAAGAGGATGCATGGTGATCAAACCTTACGGCTATGCGATCTGGGAAAAAATGCAGGCAGAACTCGATCGAATGTTCAAGGAGACCGGTCATTCCAATGCCTATTTCCCTCTTTTCATCCCAAAATCATTCCTGAGCAAAGAAGCAGATCACGTGGAAGGCTTCGCGAAAGAATGTGCGGTGGTAACTCATTACCGCCTTAAGGTCGATGAGGACAACGGAGGAGTTGTGGTCGACCCTGATGCGCGGTTGGAAGAAGAATTGATCGTAAGACCAACATCTGAGACCGTCATTTGGAATACTTACAAGAATTGGATCCAGAGTTACAGAGATCTTCCAATACTTCTGAACCAATGGGCGAACATCGTCCGCTGGGAAATGAGGACTCGCCTTTTCCTTCGAACTGCAGAGTTCCTTTGGCAGGAAGGGCATACCGCTCATGCGACCAAAGCAGAAGCTATCGAGGAAACGGAAAAGATGCTCGACGTGTATGCGGATTTCGCTCAGACATTCATGAGCATTCCGGTCATCAAAGGAGTCAAAACTGCCAATGAGCGATTTGCAGGAGCAGAAGACACCTATTGTATTGAAGGTCTGATGCAGGACGGGAAAGCCCTTCAAATGGGTACTTCTCATTTCCTCGGACAGAATTTCGCCAAGGCGTTCGACGTGACCTATGCCACGAAAGAGGGTACTCAGGAACACGTTTGGGCGACCAGTTGGGGAGTTTCCACTCGCCTGATGGGTGCGTTGATCATGACGCATTCAGACGATGAAGGACTTGTGCTCCCACCGAAACTCGCGCCATATCAAGTGGTGATCGTTCCAATTTATCGGAATGAAGAACAACTCGAAACCGTTTCGTCCAAAGCACATGAGATCATGGATGCGCTGCGACAAAAAGGCATCAGTGTCAAGTTCGACGATCGAGACACACATAAACCGGGTTGGAAATTCGCAGAGTACGAATTGAAAGGGGTACCTGTGCGAATTGCCATTGGTCCACGGGACATCGAAAACTCAACGGTGGAAGTTGCACGACGCGATACGAAAGAGAAGGAAGTCCTTCAGATCGATGATCTTCCGAACAAGATATCGCATTTGCTGGAGAGTATTCAGGAGAATTTGTTCCTAAAGGCCGAAACTTTCCGTGACGACAACATTACAACGGTTGATACGTGGGAAGAATTTGAGTCAGTCCTGGATTCAAAAGGAGGATTCATCTCGGCGCATTGGGACGGAACCCCGGAAACGGAGGACAAGATCAAGGATCTCACCAAGGCCACCATTCGATGCATCCCATTGAAAAATCCGGAGGAAGAAGGCAAATGTATTCTCACCGGAAACCCTTCACCTCAACGCGTACTTTTCGCGAGAGCCTACTAGCAGACTGTTTGCTCCAGGATTTTATTTGACGTAACTTAGTGGTCATGGCAGAGTTCGTGACCCTGGATCGTTATTTCACCTCGCAAGAAGCTCATCTGATACGGAACAAATTGGAGGCTTCGGGGATTGAATGTGTGATCCTGAATGAACTCAGCACACAGATCTACAACTTCCACGCTCCGACGAACGGAGGCATCATTCTGAAGGTTCGTTCTGAAGACCTTGATACGGCCCGAGAGATCGCAAACAACACATTTGATGAGCTTCAGCTCGATGAAGAGTTTGAGGTTGGCGTTCAGGAAACGGAGGTCCCGGTACGTGAAGCTTCCGGTTCTAAAAACAGCTCGTCCCTTGCTCTGTTGCTCTTCGGACTGATGTTATTGATCGCGCTCGCCTACCTGTTCGCAGGTCAATTCATGCGCTGATCAGAGAATCTACATCTATTCCCGTTTGTCATTTCCTGCGGGTAACATTTTTCTGTTAGTTGGGAATGTTTAAATTGCGCTTGAACAGAACGTTAATTCAGTCCCGATTATGGTCTCTGAGATCTAGTTGAGAATGAGTTGATCGGACGTGATCGAAAGAAATGTCGAACCAGTAATAATGCGTCATTAGAACCCCTTAAAATTCAAAGGATAACATTTTTTTATTTCTTTAAGATGACTTAATATTGTTGGCCTAGAAGTGTCACAATCACGCCACAAAAAGTAATTAACACCAAAATCAAATAAACGTTCGAATATGAATAAACGAATAATCGCGGTCCTGGGCTTTGCAATCCTCTGCGTTGTTTTTACCGACAAGGCATTCAGTCAGAACTATGCCCACAAGTTCGGTGTAGAACTCAACGGAGGAATACGTGAGTATGGAGGAGATCGTGGAACCAGATATTTCCTGGCCGAACGTCCGGACTATCAAGCGATAGGTCTGTCATTCGGATACTACGTGAACCCTTCCTGGGATGCCGTAGCATTCGGGTCAATGGGTGACCTCGGTCATAGGGATGATTCTTACCCAAGAAAACTCGGTTTCACAGCTCGTGTAACGGATTTCCTTCTCGGTCTGAGATACAAATTCGCAAACGGGTATATGTTGCAGGAAGATAGCCGTGTCCGTCCTTACATCCAGGCAGGATGGGGAGGAATGCAGTCTGTTTCCCGCATCATTCACGATGTTCCGGGTTATGGTGAGAACAGAAGTTTTGTAGCTGCTCATTGGTCAGCAGGTGCGGGTGTCCGTATCGGTATCACCGATTACCTGGACTTCTCACTGCAGACTTTGTACAACTACTCATACGATGACAACTACGATGGTCTTCCATTCTCTATGAGCCGTCTTCGTCTCAACGCCATGCACGATGCTTATCTGTACCATACAGTGGGCCTCGTGGTTAACTTCGGTGAGAACGATGGTGCTTACAAATTCTCGAAAGATGAAGAGGATGTACCTGAAGAGATCGTAGCGAAGGTGAATCTCGCTGCTAAGAACATCCACTTCGAAACAGCCAGTGCTACAATCAAGGCTGAGTCTTATGCTGATCTGGACAGTATCGTTGATATCCTTGTGGATTACCCGGCGATCGATGCACTGATCGAAGGACATACAGACAATGTAGGTGACCCTGAAGACAATATGATCCTGTCACAGGATCGCGCAGCTTCTGTGAAGCAATACATCACCAACAAAGGTATTGAAGCACTTCGCCTGACCGCTAAGGGTTATGGTGAGACTCAACCGATCGCGAAGAACAAGACAGAGGAAGGAAGAGCGATGAATCGTCGTGTTGAGGTTAAACTCTATTACAGGAAGTAACCAATTCTTCAACTTGTATAAAAGAATAGAGGCTCGCTGAAAGGCGGGCCTTTTTTTTAGCGTAGTTTTTCCAGCGCTGCGATCTCATCCCTCAAGCGAGCTGCTTCGATGAAATCGAGATCCTTGGCGGCCGACTTCATGTCGCCCTTGAGTTTATCAATGAGCTTCTGACGCTGTTCGCTGTTCAATTCCCGGCGCACCGGGTCAGCAGCCATAGAGACCTTTGGTTCATTCT
>VMDK01000003.1 GCA_008080835.1 Sphingobacteriia bacterium
CTGATCTTATTGATAATCGCCCTTTTGAAGGCGATCCTGGGCCCGCTTTGGGGAATCCTGATCTTAGCTCTTCTGCTCGTTTTACTAGGAATGCTCCTGGGATTGTGGTAAGCCTCCGGGCTCAATCCTTAGCGCGTTCCACATATTCTCCCGTGCGCGTATCTACTTTGATGCGCTCGCCTTGTTTTACGAACAGTGGAACCTGAACAATGGCTCCTGTTTCAAGCGTGGCAGGCTTTGAAGGATTGTTAGCGGTGTCACCTTTTACTCCGGGCTCGGAGTAAGTGATCTCCAAAACAACATGATTTGGAGCATCTGCCATGATCGGATTGCCTTCGTCGAGATACACCTTTAAGATCATTTCCTCTTTAATGAACTGCAAGGCATCGCCCAGCATCTCCTCATTGAGATTGAATTGTTCGTAGGTGTCCATATCCATGAGGACCAAATTTTCACCTTCCTTGTACAGGTATTGCATGTCTTTTTCCTCAACCCTGACCACATCGATGTTCTCCCCGCTGCGGAAGCGGTGGTCATTGGACTTCCCGGTAACCGCATTCTTCATTTTTACCTGATAGAATGCACCACCTTTACCCGGCATAGTATGTTGATAATCTACAACGCGACAAAGTTGTCCGTTGTGTCTGATGAATATTCCTCTTGAAAGATCTTTGGTTGTACCCATGGTATATAATTGTGCGACAAAAATATAAAATACCATGAGAGCTCGGATCGGATTTGACATTCCGGATTTATACACATAGTCCGAGGAGCCCAAAAAATAAATCTACATTTGTCCTGCAATTGGTTCCCGAAAGGGATGAAAAGGGAATGAGGTAAAAGCCTCAACTGTTCCCGCAGCTGTGAGCTCCAGATTGTGCCTGGTATTCTTTAGTCACTGTTAGTACAACGGGAAGACACCACGAGCCGGAGCGAGTCAGAAGACCTGCCTTTTGCAGCTTTGTATCACTCTTCGGGAAAAAGAGGGATCACATGTTGAACCATAATTATTCCGATCGTCAAAAAACTGTTCGTCATAGCACTGGCTCTGAGGCTATTGTCGTGTCCCACTGTATTCGCTCAATCGGATTCTGCCGTGGTTTTGCCTGAATTCATCTCAACTCAGGAGCGGGTAGACAAGCGGGTTGTGGAGATGGAACGATCACACAGCAATGATCTCAGCGATCAGCTCATGAGTTCGACGTCGCTAGATGTCCGAAGTAACGGTCGAGGCGTTCTCTCTACCGTTTCATTCCGGGGTGGTCGAACCACTCAGACAACTGCGCAATGGATGGGGCTTACCATCGAAAGTCCAACAAATTCAACCGTAGATCTTGCCCTTATTCCGACTTTTTTGTTCGATCAAGCGGAACTCACAGGAAGTAGTACCAATATCATTGGGCCCGGAGCGATCAGCGGTGCTTTATTGATGTCTAACAGAATTCCTAGAGGCAAAAGAACAGGGATCCATGTGCGTTTTGGTTCGTTTCAGAGCGGATTTGTAGGTCTGGATCACGAGACATCCATCGGCCGCAAGTGGAGCATGCGGACTAGGATCTTTGGTGATCATGCATTGAACAACTTCAAATACACGGATTTTGACCAGGAAAAGGTCCGCATTTCGAACCATTTGCGCAACGCAGCAGGAATCATGCAGGAGTTTCATGGCACCCATAAGAACTGGCATGTGACCAGTCGAACCTGGCTGCAGGAATATTACCGACAGATCCCACCAACCATGGTACAAGCAAGATCAGCGAAAGAGCAGATCGACCGCAATCTGCGCACGGCATTGAGGCTAGCATGGAGTAAGAATTCGCGGCTTTTGGACTTCAATTTTGCGTATGGAAGGGAGTTCTTGAATTATTCAGACCCGCTTGCAGATCTTGACGAGGATTACTACACCGATCAAGTGGTCGCTTTGGTGCGATATCATCATCCCTTGACGGACAACACATTACTCACTGTGCAACTCGATGACCGTTTTGCAATCGCAAACGCTTCGGACTACTATAATGATGAGCGCAACGAAATATCTCCCGGAGTGCAGCTCAAGTGGCATCAGAATAGATGGAGTATGTACGCCGGATTGCGCAAGTCATTTTATCTGGCGAATCGATCTCCGCTCTTATTGAACAGCGACCTTTCCTATGCGCACAAACAACAAGCGCTTTTAATTAGCTATAGCAACAACTACAGGTTGCCATCAATGAATGACCTTTTCTGGCGACCCGGGGGCGATCCAACACTGGACCCTGAACAAAGTCATCGAGCAGAGATAGAATGGAAATTCACTCCTGGGAACTGGGCACTTTCATCTACAGTTTTCCTGCATCAAATATTCAATCAGATCAGATGGTTACCTAGTTCAGGTGGTTTGTTCATGGCTATGCAGAGTGATGAGACTGTCTGGAACAGAGGTCTTGAACTTACCGCGAGGGTTACCGACACTATAGGTAAAATATTGATCAAGCCTTCAATTCATGGACAATTGCTTATGTCGTCTTCATCAGAACAAATGAATTCAATATTTAATTATTCTATTTCTGATCAACAAACCTATGTTCCGATATATAGAGTGTCCGGAAAGGTTTTATTACATCATCAAAGTGGATTTCAGGCAAGTGTAGAGCTTATACATGTTGATGAAAGAAGTGTACTTACCGACAGAAGTAGAGTCATAGATGATTATCTGCTAATGAATTGCCATATTAGCTATGCGCTGAGTCGGGGTGTGTTAGTGAGATACGATCTGCAAAATGCCAATAATCAACAGTATTTCAACCAATTATATAGACTTATGCCCGGTGCATTTCATACATTTTCTATCAACTATACAATTCAAAACCATTCGCAATAAACAACCATTAATCGCTATAAAACGCCAAATCTATAAAAAATGAAAAAAGCACAACAATTAGTATTAACTGTTTCAGTTTTCACTTTATTCACCTTTTCGTCCTGTAGCGATGAGCAAACTGATCCACCAGTTCAGTCTTCTGACCATCGTTCTGTACTTCTGACCAATGAAGGTGGATTTCAACAAGGAAATGCCAGTATCAGTCAGTACGTCCCTGCAACAGAGGAGATCACGCACGACGTGTTCATGACTGCAAACAATCGACCTGTTGGAGATGTGCTCATGCCTGTGTCATTTGTGAACGGCGAGATGTGGCTTGTGGTGAATAATAGCGGCAATATCTGGGTGGTTGATAGTACAGATCTCAGTATTAAAGATGAGGTGACCGGATTGGGTTCACCACGATTTGCTGTGAGTTCGAGTGACGAGAGCGTTTACGTTTCCAACCTTTTCGGTGATATATTGGACGTGGTAGATGCGACAGATAAGAACGTCACCGGAAGCATTGACCTCAACGGTTGGTCTGAGCGGATGGTGCTGGTGAATAATGAGATGTGGGTGGCAAATAAATCAACCGAGTATCTATATCAGATCGATGTTAATACTGAAGCTGTATCTGATAGTATCAAGGTGAGAAAGAATGGAGGAACGATTATTCCTGTGGGAACCGGCAATCACGTTTTCTTGCTTTGTGAGGCGGAGTGGGACTTGAGTACCAAGCCATGTATTTACAGAATAGACCTTGGCACTAAAGAGATCATTGACAGCTTGGAATTTGCAGTTGGTCAGAGCGTGACGCATTTGGTGTATGATATACGAAACGATCAACTGTTGTTCGCCAACAGTGGCTTGCACCGCATTGATGCTACGAATCTAGCTGCAAGTACAGGCGCAATCAATGACTTGACCGATGTAGTGGTGTACGCCATCGCAGTTGATCCAGTGAATGGTGACGTTTATGTTTCGGATGCAGGTGATTTTACGGGACGTAGCATGATCCATCGATTGAGTAGTAATGGTAACGAGCTCAGCTCATTTGAAGCAGGGGTGAATTGTAATGGCTTCGTGTTTCGGTAGAATCCGTCGCTGAATTCGTGTAATTTTACCCTTCCTGAAAATGGCAAATAAAAAGAACCAAAAGGGTAAGAAAAGGCGCCCGTCTGCACCGCAGAAGCCTCAGAAACAAGCTACTACGCGTTCCAACGCCACGTTGTATGGTTTAGATGTGAAGAAGCTGATACTGAGCATACTGGCAATCGTTTTCGTGGTGTTTATCCCGACACTGTCAGCTGAATTCATCCACTGGGATGACCCCGAGTACACCTACAATAACCCATTGCTCAAGGATTTCAGTCTGGCTAAGGTATTTTCCACGGAGACCTTTCATAAGGGGAATTATCATCCTCTGACCATCACTTGGTTTTACTTGGAATCCAAGCTTTTTGGTTTCGACACATTTTATTTTCACTTGAATAATCTGGTCATCCATCTATTCAACACCTTCCTGGTATTTGTATTCATTCGGGAGCTGTTGAATCGCAAGGATCTCTTCGTTCCTGCTGTAACTGCGCTCCTCTTTGGCATTCACCCTATGCATGTGGAGTCTGTGGCGTGGGTGAGTGAATTGAAGGACGTGCTCTATGCTTTGTTCTTCCTTGCCGGGTGTTATTTCTACGTCAAGTACGTACGAGTAAAGGATATTAAGTCCTTGGTTATCGTATTTCTTTGTTTCCTGGGTAGTTTATTCAGCAAGGGGCAGGCTGTAGTATTTCCAGTCATTTTGCTGTTGATCGATGTCTATCTGAAAAGAAAGGACTACGGTCGATTGATAGGGGAAAAGCTGCCATTCCTGGCCTTGTCGGTGTACTTCGGACTGCTAGCTATTGACGCACAACGCGCTACGGAGGCGATCAATGCTGACTACCAGGGGTTGGATGTCCTTTTCTACGGGAGCTATGGACTGGTATTCTATATCAAGCAGCTCTTCGTACCGCTCGGATTGAGTGGTGCCCATCCATACCCATTCAATCCTGTGTTCCAGGATATGCCCGGGTCATTCAAGATCATGCCCATAGTGATCTTGGCTTTGGCCATATTGTTGGGGCTTGCAGCCCGAAAGCGTTCCTACATCTGGTTTGGAGTTGGATTCTTCCTGATATCCATATTCATAGTCTTAAAATTGATTCCGGTCGGCGATACGATCGTAGCGGAACGCTACACCTACATCCCATACATAGGACTCTTTTTTGCATTGGCGGTTTGGATCCGAGATGTCATCAACAACAAACAGTATGAATGGGTAAAGTATATAGGAGCCGGTGCACTAGTCGTGTTTGCATTCCTGGCATTCAGCCGTGTTGGTGTTTGGAACAATACCATTTCGTTTTGGGAAGATGTTCAATTGAAATATCCCGACTATTGGAGAGGGTACAACAATGTTGGAGAACACTTTGTGAAGGAAGGGAACTACGAAAAAGCTGCAGAGCTTTTTCAACAAGCCATCGACAATGATGAATATGCTCCTCCGGTTCCTTTCATACAGTTGGGAACCATACAAATGAACAACTTGAATGATGCAGAAGGCGCTGTAAAGACATTTCGGCGTGCAGCAGAATTCCCGAATAAGGGAGACATGATGTATCGCTCAGCGCGCATTAATCTCGCACAGGCTCACATCAAAGCCAAATCTCCCGATGAGGCTGTAAAGGCACTACAAGGATTAGATGGGCTATTCCCCAATGATGGGTTGATCATGAATGTTCGAGGCCGAGCCTACGCTGCTAAAGGTAGCTCAGATTCAGCACTGCTGTATTTCAACAAAGCGATCGAGTTGAACAATACGGATCACACCTTTTACATGCAACGCGGCATACTCTGCACCGATGTGCTGAACCAATATGAAAAGGGTATTCGGGATTTTCGAAGAGTGTTGGAGCTCAATCCGGGATACGATGACGCATCTCTAAATATTGGCGTAGCTAGCTATAAGTCAGGCGACTACCAGGAAGCGATCAGACGATATTCCGAGTATATCAAAGTGAAGCCCAATAACGCTAGAACATATATGCTACGAGCTCTGGCATATGGAGCAGCGAAGGACTATGACAACGCACTCAAGGATGCAGGAATAGCTCAGAGCGGAGGAGTTCGCATGGATCCGAGTCTACTTCAGAGTTGGCAGAGTAAACGATAAGTGCCTCAGAGTCATCGACCAAGGAGGAAACAAATGAGCTATTTCCGCGATTCTGTTGATACAGATGCTACTTTTGCATCTCGCTGATGGAGCAGATCAAACTGATATTCGGTCTTACCAAGCCTTATGCAGGCAGACGTTGGCAGTATTTGCTCTTCAATATTCTCGCGGCTTTATTCTCTGTATTTTCCATAGGATTCCTCATTCCGTTTCTGGAAGTGATCTTCTCAAGTGATGAGTTGGTCAAACCTGTGGCAGTGGAATTCTCATGGAACGCGGAGCAATTGATGCTCTACCTGGATTATCAACTGAAGGACTTCATCTATACGAGAGGTCCGCTCAGGAGTTTGTACTTCTTCAGCATGGCCATCGTTGGCATGTTCCTTCTCAAGAATTTGTTCAACTACCTGTCTTTCTTCAACATGGCGTTCGTCCGCAGCGGAGTAGTGCGGGATCTGAGACGCAAGGTCTATCGTAAGATTGTAATGCTCCCTGTGTCCTTTTACAGCGAAGAGCGCAAAGGTGATATCATTTCCAAAGCCAATAACGACGTAAAGGAAGTGGAATGGGGTGTGGTAGGAAGTGTCGAGATGCTGCTGAAGCATCCATTCTATATCATCAGTTATCTGGTGAGTTTATTCCTGCTCAGCTGGCAAATGACCTTGTTCGCTATGTTGATCCTACCTGTCAGCGGATATATCATTTCGCGCTTGGGAAAAAGGTTGAAGTCAACCGCGAAGAGCTCACAGGAAAAGCTCGGCGAGGTTTTGAATGTGATCGAAGAGACCTTGTCGGGACTGAAGGTGATCAAGGCCTTTAATGCGGAAAGACGTGTGAATGATGGCTTCGACAAGAAGAATGATGAGCATTTCAGATTGATGGTGAAGCTCCATCGAAAAGAATTGGCAGCTTCTCCACTAAGTGAATTCCTTGCATCGGTAGTCGTGGCAGCGATCCTGCTCTTTGGTGGCCGATTGGTCCTCAGTGAAAGCGTAGCATTGGATGGAAAGTATTTCGTCGGGTATATCATCCTTTTCTCCCAATTGATCACACCAGCCAAGGCCTTAACAGAAGCATTCTTCCGGGTACAAAAAGCCAGCGCCTCATTGAGTAGGCTGGGAGAGGTGTTAGACGCGGATGTCAAGATATTCGAACCGGATACTCCAAAACATTTGGATACCTTCCAACAAGGTGTAGAATACAAGGATGTGTCATTTGCCTATGGCGAGGACCCTGTTCTCAAAGAGGTGAACTTTTCCATACCCAAAGGGAAGACAGTTGCGCTCGTTGGAAGCTCAGGTGGAGGTAAGTCCACCATCGCCGACTTGTTGCCGCGTTTTCACGACGTCCGATCGGGTTCAATTATCCTGGACGGAGTCGATATACGAGAATTACCGATCGCTGAGCTCCGACAATTCATGGGAATAGTGAATCAGGAGCCGGTGCTGTTCAACGACAGTATTCGAGATAATATCAGACTCGGGCGACCGGATGCTTCCGATGAGGAAGTGGAGCAGGCTTGCCGGATCGCTAATGCGTGGGATTTCATCGCAGCCCTGGATTCTGGTTTAGACACGAACATCGGAGATCGAGGAAGCAAGTTGAGTGGAGGTCAGAGACAGCGGATAGCTATTGCACGAGCCGTCCTGAATAACCCGTCCATTCTCATACTTGATGAAGCGACATCTGCTTTAGATACCGAGTCCGAAACCCTGGTCCAGAAGGCGCTGGAGAAATTGATGCAAGGTCGAACGGTCCTGGTCATCGCACACCGACTGTCCACTATTCAACATGCGGATGAGATCCTGGTCATCGACAAAGGACGGATCGCTGAACGTGGAAGTCATGAGGAACTTGTAGCGAAAGACGGCATCTACCGCAAACTCTACGAATTGCAGTCCTTTTAGCGGAATGCTGCCCGTCTCAAACGGTCGTTGATCGCAGGACCTAGCCCTGTTTCGGGTGCCTTCTGACAAATGATCTTCTCGATCCCTTCAGAATCGGCCAATCTCAATGCTGCAAATAGATTCCGAGCTGCTTCAGAAACGTCCCCATTCTCCGAAAGATCCAGTTTGAGATTCACACCTTTCAACTCCGGGAGTTTCATTCCAATCACGGCTGTTTTAGCTAGATCGGAACCTTTCACCGCTTCTTCCACGTCATCAACGAGCAAGAGAGGAGTCTGTGTGGCGTAATGTCGATCTAATTGACCGGGAGCCCTTGGGTTCGCGTTGGAATTGATCTCCAATTCAATATTGGGTTCCACCTTTCGCAGTTCGTCGAGGGACAATCCACCGAGTCTAAGCACCTTGATGCCTCCTTGATCGGATCGCATGATAGTCGACTCAATACCGACTTTTGCCGGTCCGCCATCAAGGATATAGCTGACCTTATCGCCCAATTGGTCTTCCACGTGCTGCGCGGTGGTTGGACTAACATAAGTGAACGGGTTAGCACTGGGCGCGGCCAAAGGGAAGTCGATCTCCGATAGCAACTCCTGCGTGAGGGGATGATCGGGCATGCGCAAACCGACAGTGGTCAGGCCGGAGCAAACGATATCGGGAATAAACGGAGGTTTGTCAATGATCACCGTGAGTGGACCGGGCCAGAATGTATTCATGAGGGTTCGAGCCTCATCGTGGATATACTCTTCGAACATCGGCAGTTGCCGCTGTCCGATATGTACGATCAACGGATCGAAGTGGGGTCGATTCTTGGCTTCGAAGATCTGCAGCACTGCCTCGTCATTGAGCGCATTGGCTGCAAGTCCGTACACGGTCTCAGTAGGAATGGCGACCAATTCCCCCGCACGGAGATGATCCACCGCCGGAGAAATATCGCTTCCTATCATGAATCCTTTTTCTGACGTTTCAAGCCGTACTTCTCGATCTTATTGTACAAGTGGCTCCGCTGGATATCAATCTCAGACGCTGTCTTTGCCACATTCCAATTATTCGATTTCAGCTTTGAATCGATGAATATCTTCTCGGCGTAATCCTTGAAATCCTGGAAGCGATCGAATTGCTCCACGATGTCCAGTGAGTTCGTACGACGACTCATCGCATTGGAGAAGTTGTTCACGTCTTCTGCCGTGATCTTGTCGTCACAAAGGATGATCAACCGCTCGATCACGTTTCGCAATTCCCGGATGTTTCCACTCCAGTTGATCTTCTTCAACTCTTGTAAAGCTCCAGGAGTCAATGACTTACGCATATTTCCTTGCTCCTCGCAGATCTCCTGAAGGAAACGCTCAGCCAGCAATGGGATGTCGTCACTTCGCTCGTTCAAGGTCGGAACGTGAATGAGGATCACACTGATCCTGTGGTAGAGATCTTCCCGGAAGTTTCCTTCTTCGATCTCTTTACGGAGGTCTTTATTGGTGGCAGCGATGATACGCACATCTACTTCGATGTCCTTGTCGCCACCGACACGCGTAATGCGATTCTCTTGTAAAGCACGGAGCACCTTAGCCTGAGCACTCAGACTCATGTCGCCGATCTCGTCGAGGAAGAGCGTTCCTTTATTGGCTTTCTCAAATTTTCCGATTCGCTGTTTGTGTGCAGAGGTGAACGATCCTTTCTCGTGACCGAACAGTTCACTTTCGATCAGCTCTGAAGGTATCGCTGCGCAGTTCACTTCTACAAATGGATCCCCGGCGCGATTGCTGCGTTCATGTAACCATCTTGCTACCAGCTCTTTACCTGTTCCGTTCTCACCGGTGATCAAGACTCTCGCATCGGTAGGTGCTACCTTTTCAATCGTCTTTTTGATCTTTTTCACGCTTGGTGATTCGCCGACTATCTCACGGGTCTTGGTGATCTTCCGCTTCAGTACTTTGGTCTCAATGACTAAACTGTTCTTTTCAGTCGCGTTGCGAACGGTGATCAGGAGTTTGTTGAGATCCGGAGGTTTACTGATGAAATCGTAAGCTCCTTTGCGCGTGGCTTCCAGAGCAGTTTCAATGGTACCATGACCCGAGATCATGATGAATGGAAGATCGGGAACGGTTTCTTTGGATTGTTCCAACAGTTCCAGGCCATCCAGACCGGGCATTTTGATATCACAAAGCACAACGTCGTAGTTGAACTTCTTGATCATTTTGAGTGCCTCTTTACCATCGGCAGCTTCCTCTACTTCATACGATTCGTATTCAAGGATCTCCCGGAGGGTTTCCCGGATGCTTTCTTCGTCGTCTACAATAAGAATTCTAGCCATGTTCAGCTTTGGTGTTTTTGGTTTAAAAAAGGACAAACCTATAAGCCGGGTTCTGTACCTGGGCAAAACTCAGGTGCCTGTCATTTATCTGGGACAGATGTCACCATCTGCCTCGATCGATCTACCCACCGTTTGCTGCCGAAGCAGCAGGAGCGAGCAACTCCATGAACGGTTTACTTGACCTTTCAACGCACAAGGCTTGTACCATCCCTCGGTCGCCCGAAAGATGCGTGAGCTTTTACCTCACGTTTTCACCCTTATCACAACGAGTGTGACGGTTATTTTCTGCTACGCTAGCTGTCATCGACGGATCGATGCCTTCCCGTTAGGAAGTGTGCTGCTCTTCGTTGCCCGGACTTTCCTCCCTCACGAGTGAAGGCGACAAGCCGGTTTGTCCGAGACAAATGTAAATGAAAAATGTATATAAAAAACTACGTTTTTAATGCAATATTAATGCGGTATAAACGACAAAATGATCGCTGTAGCCTCCGAGGTATTTTCGACCTCCATAAGTCCTCAAAGGGTATCCATAGTAGTCAGGATCCACTTGCTTGAGCCAGTCTTCGCTTTTGATCCCTGTCTTGTCCGGGTCGACCTCCAGACCTCGACCATCGAACAGGACCCCGTTCACCATGATCTGGTCCAGCATATTCCAATTGCCACGGTAGCAATAGCTTCCGAGACCATCCTTATCCATCTGGCCCATGAGATTGTACAAATGCCCTGATTGTGGCGATGAAGTTGCACCCAGATGTTGGGCGATGCTGTTGTCTATAGGTTCGTCATTGAAATCACCCATGGTAACGATAGCGGCATTTGGGAGTTGGGCTTCCATTCGAGCGACTAACGCACGAAGTGTTTTAGCAGCCTGAGCTCGTTTAGGGTCAGATTCGAGTTGCCCGCCTCCACGACTCGGCCAATGATTCACCAAGACGATGAGTGTGTCACCATTTTCCAAAACACCTTTTGACCAAAGGATATCTCTGGTCTTGTCATCATACATCTCCAGATCGATCTTCTCTACGCCACTCTCATAGGGTTTGAAGAATTCTTCTCGGTACAGGATGGCATTATCAATTCCACGCTCGTCATCGCTCTCTATATGGACGATGGAGTAATTCTCATCTTTGAGCAGATCTTGCTTCACAAGGTCTTGCAGGACAAGAAGATTCTCCACTTCGCACAGTCCCAGAATGGCAGGTGCCTGACCATCCGCCATTTCATTGATCACTTTGCTCAGGTTGACTAGCTTGGTTTTGTACCGTTCAGCAGTCCATTGAACCGGTCCTTCCGGAGTGAAGTAATCATCGTTTTTATATGGATCATCAAGTGTATCGAACAGGTTCTCAACGTTGTAAAAACCAACGTACATCATGCGAGGAACGCTGCATTGACTGGCGAACATCGTCCAGACCAATAGCGCAATAAAAGGCAGAGGAAGCAGGTTGCGGCAACTCATTGGGCGAATTTAAATCAAAGAAATCATCCCACCACCTGCATCACTTTTAACAGATTGTGTATTTCTTAGGCGACCCGACAGCCATTGTACGTTGATTAAACCGATAGTTTTGCCATATGACTTTGATCAAATCCATATCCGGCTTTCGCGGGACCATAGGTGGCGAACCCGGAAATAATCTGACTCCCGTTGATGCCGTTGAGCTCAGTGCAGCTTACGGAATGTGGCTTTTGGAGCAGAATAAAGGCAAAAAAGTAGTACTAGGTCGCGATGCACGGCTGTCAGGAAAGATGATCTCATCCATCGTGGCAAATACGCTGGTAGGTCTGGGATTTGAGATTTTGGATCTGGGCTTGAGCACTACACCTACAGTTGAAGTGGCAGTTCCTGAGTTAGGAGCTGCGGGAGGGATCATTCTCACGGCAAGTCATAATCCCAAGCAATGGAATGCACTGAAACTTCTGAATGAAAAAGGGGAGTTCATATCCGCTGCACAAGGAAAGCAGTTGCTGGAAAAGATCGAAAAGAAGGAATTGCGCTTTGCTGAAGTGGACGACCTGGGTGTCTATCACAAGGCAAAAGGCTGGATCGATAAACATATCGATATGATCATGACACGTCCGGAGGTGAATGCCGACTTGGTCAAAAAGGCCGGACTAAAAGTAGTAGTAGATGCAGTGAACAGCACAGGAGGATTGGCCATTCCGCCGCTTCTGAAGAGATTGGGAATCGAGGACGCGGAGCTCATGTACTGTGATCCAACGGGCCATTTCCCGCATAACCCGGAGCCACTGGCAGAGAACCTCACAGAGATCTCCGCTAAAGTCCGTGCACTGGGCGCTGATCTCGGCATTGTTGTGGATCCCGATGTGGATCGCCTGTGCTTTGTGATGGAGAACGGAGAGATGTTTGGGGAGGAATATACGCTCGTGGCTGTGTCTGACTATCTGCTTGGCTTGAAAAATGGAAATGCAGTGTCGAATCTGTCCTCGACCCGAGCGTTACGTGATGTGTGCGAGAAGCATAACGGACGATACAGTGCCAGTGCAGTAGGAGAGGTGAACGTGGTCGACAAGATGAAAGAGGTTAATGCGGTGATCGGAGGAGAAGGAAACGGTGGGATCATTTGGCCTGAATTGCATTATGGTCGTGATGCCTTGGCGGGAATCGCTTTGTTCCTGACTTTCTTGGCCAAGGAGGAGTGCAGCATGACCGAGTTGAAAGCCAGATACCCTCAGTATTACATGTCGAAGAAGAAGTTGCAATTGACCGACGAATTGGATCTCGACTCGGTCTATGCGAAAGTGGCGGGTCATTTTGCCAAGGAAGCTCAAAGTCGTATTGACGGTTTGAAAGTGGATCTTGCTGATTCGTGGGTGCATTTGCGTCCATCCAATACCGAACCCATCGTACGGGTATATAGTGAAGCGTTGAGTCAGGAAGCAGCTGATAAGCTGGCCGATGATGTGATTGCCTTGGCTTCGGGTAACTAGTAATTATTCCTCCTCGAGGAATTCGTCGGTAAAATGACGATCTCCCTTTTCCTGAGAAAATTTCTGCGCATTGAAGGTCTTCGACTCACCTCGGGGTATGGATAGACTCTGCCATTCGGCTCCTTTCAACATACGTGCGAGCAACACCATTTGCCCGATATGATAGGCGTAGTGAGCCAGTTGCCGGTTGACCGCTTCCAGAATGCTGTGTCCTTGATTCCGTATGTAGACCCGCGTGTCGAAATTTTCTTTGTTCACAGAATCCAAGGCTTCGAAAAGGACATTCCATCCTTCATTCCAGGCTCGGTCGATATCTGATCGTGTCTTGAAAGCATTTTCAAATTCCGCATCGCGCTCCCGCCAGGCCTTTTCTCCGTCGCTGGTGAGAAAATCGGTCCATCGGGAGAGCATATTCCCTCGAAGGTGATTGACGATGATCGCAATGGAATTACCATCTTCATGCGGAACATCGAAAAGTTGCTCGTCGTTAAGTTGATCCATGGCCTTCTCACCGAGCATTTTGTAATACTCAAATTGCTTGGTGGTACTTTTCAGGAAGTTCTCTGCGAAGTGGCTGTTACACGCCATTACTTCACTTTGAAGCTATTCAGGATGCTGTTTCCTGTCTTCTCGAAATCTGCAAATGACTTTGTTTCCGCACTGAACGTGAGCACATATCCCATGCCGTTTTTCAAGTAAAAATGTTGAAGGAATCTCAGATTATAAGTGCCTTGCTTGCCAGTGTATTCAAAGAAGTGGTATTCCATACCGTCCTTTTGACGGCGTACGCTTTGAATGACTTTTGCCTCCGTGATCAGAGTCGCTATTTGCTCTTCGCTGAGCTTGACGATATCGTCCATGGTCATGTTGTACTCACTCATGTCTGTCATGAGCAGATTGACATTTTCCCTGAACACGTCCACGGGATTGTTCAGTGGTGAGAACAAGATGAATTCCGTATTCATGGTTCTGCTCTGATCAAGAGTCCAGTCAGATGGGAATGTGATGGCGAAGTTCTCCGTTTCGTGCTTTTGTTGCGTGATTTCCGGTGCATCCTGAGCAAAGACAAACTGGAATGCGAGGAATCCGACGAGTAGTATGGTCAATTTTTTCATGGTAGGTTGAATTTCAATTTTAAGTTCGAAAGATAATCCATTGCATGCGGTATTCGGCTACCGTACCAACTGAAACTTTCACCGTCCACTAGTACAATTTCCGGACCGGAAATGTGTGATCGTAGTTCTTCCGCGTGTTCTTCTTTGAATGGAAAAGGCTCTGAAGAAAGAAGTATAAGGTCAGGCTTTAGATCAGCGATGGAGTTATCGTTCACTTCCGGATACCTGCTGTTCTCTTCGAGGATCGAATTTTCCCATCCCATCAGTTCGATCATGCTGTTGATGAAAGTATTCCTGCCTGCAGCCATAAACGGCTCCCGCCAAATGAGGTATAGCACTTTCTTTTTACTCCCCGTAGTTGCGAACAAGCGTTCCTTGCTCTTCTCGATCTGATCCAGAAGTAGTGCAGACTCGCCCTGTTTACCGAGCATTAGGCCAAATGAGTGGATCATGGACAAGGCATCATCAAGACCGTAGATATCGCTCAT
>VMDK01000045.1 GCA_008080835.1 Sphingobacteriia bacterium
AACAATTAGAATAAAATCTCTACTTTAGACCTGTCGGAAAAGTGATAGGGCTTCACCCAGACCTGTCCGATTTTTAAAAAGCTCAGAGCAATCACCGTGAAGATTTTGACCAACCGGAATGCTTGGGTAAGAAGCATAAAAAAAGGCCTTCCGAAGAAGACCTTGACTTGTGGGCGATGTAGGATTCGAACCTACGACCCCCTGCTTGTAAGGCAGGTGCTCTAAACCAACTGAGCTAATCGCCCTTTTTTGAGGGCTGCAAATATACATTTGGGCATTTTTTCTGCAAATAATTATTTCTTTTTTCAAGCAGGTCCGGATTGATCGTAAATCAGGACATAATCAGTCGTTCTGTTCATTCGTTTTAAGTGCAATACCACGGGACTTGCATTTTTTATCCCATTCTTCGAAGTTGGGGAAAGTCAAGGCACTCCATGACTAAAAGACGATTGAACATATTTCTTTGGGTACTGGGGTACACGATCCCGGTATTGATGTTCGCTTCCTACTTGTTGGGAAAGACGCTCAAGGAAAAGCTCATTGAGTCGTTGAATGAACAACTGCAGGTCCAGGTGCGAGTCGGGCAAGTACACTACAGCGGACTTCGCAGTTTCCCCCTGATCGGCCTTGATCTCAACAATATTCGAGTGGCTGAATCTTTTCCTGCATATGCAAAAGACCTGGTCAGCGCGGGTAATATCCGAGTACGGGTGAATCCTTTCAAGCTTCTTGGCGATCAGAAGGAGTTGCATTCCATTGAGATCAGCAACGCGACCATTCGAGTTTTTGACGGCGTGGAGGGTAATCGAAATTATGAAGTGATCGCGACAGATGAAGAGGAGCAGTCATCAGCCCTGGATCTGAATTTCAAGCGCATCGAATTGAAGCAATGTCGCATCATTTACCAAAATGAGGCAGAATCGATGAGCTTCAATGTGATGACTCATTCGCTTCAAGCATCCGGTAATTTCTCAGAAAGTAAATTCAACCTGAAAGCCAAGTTGTACGGATTATTCGATCACCTGCGTCTTGGTGGGAACTCCTACCTGGTGGGTAAGCACGCGGGTGCGGATCTTGATGTCAAGGTTGACAGGGAATTGTCTGCATACCACATAGATAAGGCTGATGTAGAGCTGGAGGATCTCAAACTGAGCACAACTGGTGACATCCTTATGATCAAGGATAAACCTGACCTCGACCTGCAGTTTGAATCAAAGAGGTTGGATATCGAAGGGTTGACCTCCCTTTTACCCAATGACATGAGATATCAGTGGCGAAACTGGAAGAGTATTGGTCGCATCTCAGCCAACGGATCCGTGAAAGGTCCGATCGATGCAAAAAATACCCCCGTCGTTGAAATGGATCTGAGTATGGAAGAGGTCGGTCTCAAATCAAAAGAGATCGATGTAGCGATCAACAACATCAACTTCGACGGACATGTATCCAATGCTAAGGGAGGTACTTATTCAATAGTAGGGAAATTCAGGGAAGCCCGAAGCCGGAACTCATATCTGACATGCGACTTGAATGCGGAAGACCTTTCGTCTTCAGTCAAATTAGAAAACATCCTCGGAGAAATAACACTTTCGGACTTCGCTCCTCTATTGGAAGAATATGGTGTTTATGAAATTTCCGGTGCGCTCAAAACGAATCTCGAGGTACAGGTCATTTATGCTCAAGACATAGCTATGAACCAGAGAGGTGATATTGAAATAAATGATCTCTCATTCAAAACCGACAAGTTTCCGGATGTTCAAAGCGCAACATTCAAGGGCAGAATGAATGGGTTTGACCTCAACGATATTCAATTCAATGGGGTCATCGGAGAGGATGCATTGTTATTCGAGGGAGATCTGAAGGACTTCAATGGGTTCTATGGTGATGCAAGACCCGTTTTTACCGGCGATCTCACATTTCAGACACTTCATCTTGACCCTTGGTTCGACAATGCAGAAGATTCCACCGGTGTACCCACTGCGGATCTTGACATGGGATACGATGCGCAAATTCATTTAGAAGGAAGCGCCTTTTATTGGGATAAACTCAAGCTTCAAAATGTACGATCCGGCCTGGATTTGAATCACAATGGGCTCTCTTTGTCAAGAGCGGAATACGATGCATGGAATGGCACACATCGCTCCGACTTGAAGTTTTTTGTCGAGGATGAGTACTATGTTCTTGCGGTCCAGACAACTGCAGAAGGCTTCCAATTGACTCGGTTATTCGAGGAAATGGAGAATTTCGATCAGGAAGAACTTACATCAGGGAACATAAGCGGGAAAACAGATATGGACCTTGATCTGCTCATGAAGTTCAATGCTTCTTTCGGAGCTATAGAGCGCGAAGTGCAGAGTTTCGCCAAAGTCCATGTGACCGACGGAATGATCAGAGAGTATAAACCACTGGAAAGCTTAAGTGCTTTTGTGGAGCTCGACGAACTCAGGTCCGTTGAATTTGAAGAGCTTCAGAATGACATTGAGACCCGCCACGGTATCATTTACCTACCAGAAACGGACCTGAAAAACAGTGCCTTAAATCTGACCATCAGCGGCACCCACACCTTCGAGAATTATATGGATTACCATATCAAGATCCAGGCAACTGAGCTGCTGGCTAAAAAGTCGAAATGGGTGCAGAATAAGCAAGACAAAAGGCTGGAAGAAGGCAGAGACGGAGGACTCTCCGCGTATGTGCTGATGACGGGAACTCCTGACGATCTCAAGTTCAAATATGACCGCAGAGCGGCTGCATCCGAATTCAAAGAGAATTTCAAGAAGGAAAGCAAATCATTCTTCAAGCAGATCAAGCGCGACTTCAAAGGAGAGGTGCCAACTTCACAAGACAAGGAAAAGCCTCGTTGGGAGGAGTAATCCTACCTCTTGTTGCTGAAGTTGTTGGCTAAACCACCGTAAGAAGTAAGGTCGATCTTCAATGATCCCACCCAGATATCCGTTTTTACACGTACCGGAATCCTGTTGGCATCAGCCGTCACCCAAACGGTCATGTCATCTTCGTCTTTGAATACACGATCCACTACCAGTTGAGGGCGCATCACGTAGCAATTCACTTTACCTACATCTGTTTTCAAAGTCTCCTTTCCCAGGTATTTGAACTTCAGGTTGTAGATTTCCTGATCCATGTAGATGTCTATTGGGAATGTCTCTCCAATGGTGGCATTCTCGAAGTCGTAGGTTCTTGCATAGAATAGCGAACTCACCAGATCCTGGACGTATTGAGGAGCGTCCATATCTTTCTTGTGCCCTTTGATGTGGCCTATACTGTGATCATAGTACACCAGGTCCTTGTCTTTATACGAGTTCTCACGAACGGATTTGAAATACTTCAAAGGAGCCATACTCTCACTATCGAGGTAGGTTTCGTAGTGATCACGCACCTTGTACATCCAGTCGAAGGAGCTTTTTGTTCGACCCTTCGCAGTGATGTGATAGGTAGTCCTGTCATCTATCTTCACAGGATTTGGGGCCACATTAATGTCAATGGTAGCTGCATTGATCCATCCAAAGTGTACCCTGTATTTAAGATTTTCACCATAGGTGAATGATTTGTTGCTGATCTGTCGATAGCTGAAGTTTTCCTTTGTGCCAGCGGTAAAGCTGAATAGCGTTAAAGCGCACAAACAAAGTGTGATGTATTTGAGAGCTTTCATAGACCTTTTCATTAGTTCACCTAAGATAAATCAAATGTCGTACCAAATCACAGGGTCTCCTATCTCAATTGGCGGATTATCTTTGTCTGCATACATGAAACGAATCATTTCCTATTGCATTGCGTTGATCGTATGGCTGATCTCTGATCAAGCTCGAGCACAACTGGACAATTCCTTTTTCTCCTGGAAACACCGGCACGCGGAGACCGGCACATTCAGACTACACGTAGAGAACCTGAACTATTTCCGGAATGTCGAGTACAAGACCGTGGTAGATGAAGGGCGCACATTGCTAGGTTTTCAATTTGCACCGGAGGTATCTTATCAGATATCACCTCGTTTTTTAGTCAGTGGAGGAGTGTATGCAAAAAGAGATTTCGGTGGGGCAGATTTTGAACAGTTCATGCCCACTTTTCAGCTCAAATATGCGCACAAGAAACATGCGTTCATCTTTGGGCGTCTTGAAGGAAATATGGATCACCGACTCATTGAGCCTGCACTTGATCCGGAGAGGATCATATTCGATCGCACGGAGAATGGGTTTCAGTATCTGCTCAATGATACGTTGATCGATCTCGACATCTGGGCCGATTGGCAAAAGGCCATTTACATGAATAGCCCATACCGGGAAGTGTTTGACGCGGGAATCACAGGTAGGTTGAAGCCAATTAGCAAGAATCGACTTGAGGTGGATATTCCGTTTGTTCTTTTGGCACATCACAAAGGTGGGGAGATCGACACATCGGGACTACAGGCAGTCTCTCAATTCACATTGTACAGCGGGGTAGAGTTGACATACAAACCGTCGGCAGGAGCCTTGAAGGCAGTTCGAGGAGGAGCATATGTTTTGAACTATCAAGATGTTAGTAACAGAGCTGAGACATTTATCGATGGTTTAGGTCAGTATGCATTCATAGACTTCAGGTGGGACCGTTTTGGGGTAATGGCCAATTATTGGGATAGCCATCAATTTGAATCAATAACAGGCGATGTACTTTATCACAGTACATCTAGACAAAACCCGCAGAAGTACATTTTGGATTATCGGAAGCTATGGATGTTGAGATTGTACTATGAGCAAGAGATAACCGAAGATCTTGGGTTACTGGTCAGAACCAATACGATCAGGGATGTGAACGAGGAGACATTCGAATTCATCGCAGAGTTCTATCTGCGATGGACGCCGGAATTTGATCTGAGCAATGGGAACAGATAAACCTACCGGCAGCGAGAATTTATCTCAGCTCTTCATTAATAAGAGTGTCGTAGAAAAGGTTTTACTACAGACTGAAAAGGACCTCTACCCGTACTTTGATGGTGAGCGGCTTACAAAGCAAATGGATCAATTGAGATTTGAGGAAGTTCGGGATAATCTTGGCTCTGCGATCATGGAGATCGACAAAGGAAGTTCTGGGGAGTTACGCTCAGTGCTTTACCGAGTTGATGTTCCTGAGAGGGAATTCATTGACAAGTTAGGGGATTCGGACTATTATGGTGTGTTGGCTGAAGCAATCCTGAACAGAGAGTTGAAAAAGGTGTTATTCCGATTACATTATTCGCCAGGAGATGACTCTTGAAAATGAGTGAGATTGGCTATTTTGCAATGACAATCGAAAGAATATGAAGAATTTGTTGTTACTCTTGGCTGTTGGAGGCTTACTCACAATTCAAGCTTGTAAAGACGATGAACCCATTGATAATGGTGGCGGGGATACAACCCAAGCATCGAATACTGATTTGCTGATTGGCGGGGATTGGTTGATGGAAGACGGTGTGATCGTACCACCTGTCGAGGTGGATATTCTTGGGACCAAGGTTACGATATCTTCTTATTTCGACCTTTTGGGAGCTCTCAATGGAGGGGCGCCCGGAGAATGCCAGAAGGATAATCTGATGCTTTTCCATGCTGATTCAACTGTTGATCTAGATGAAGGAGCAACCAAATGCGACTCAGCTGATCCTCAAGTGCAGGATGGAGGAGAATGGTACTTTGCTAATAACGAAACTCAGCTGGCCTTCACCAGCTTCCCTTATGATCCATTGCAAGAAGAACGAGTGCTCGACATCACTGAATTGAGTAAAACAATGCTCAAGCTGGAAATGGACTACCGGTTCGGCCTCCCAACGGGTGGAGATAGCACTGATCACGTGATAAAGCTGGACTTCAAGAATGTCAGATAGCGACCTAAAGCGCTGCGAGTGGTGCGAAAAGGACGACCTGTACCGCACTTATCACGATGAAGAGTGGGGAGTTGAATCCCATGACGATGAACATCTGTTCGAACACTTGATCCTGGAGACTTTTCAAGCGGGATTGAGTTGGCATACCATTCTGAGAAAAAGGGAGAATTTTCGAAAAGCATTTGAGGGCTTTAATGCGAATCGTGTAGCGCAATATGGCGACAACGAAGTTGAGCGACTGCTCAGTGATGAGGGTATTATCAGGAATAAAGCCAAGATCAACGCAGCAATAAAGAATGCCGGTTGTTTTCTGGCCACTCAAAAGGAGTGGGGTTCCTTCGATCGCTTTATATGGTCATTCGCTCCAGAAAAGAAGGTCAATCGCATTCGGGACTGGAGCGATGTTCTCGCAACTACCCCCGAATCTGATGCTATGAGTAAAGCGCTTAAAAAGCAAGGGTTCAAATTTGTGGGAAGCACCACGTGCTATGCGTTCATGCAGGCAGTAGGAATGGTTGATGATCACTTCGACTATTGCTGGAAGAAGAAAAAGTAAAATCACTCCAATGAAGATCTATCATAATCCACGTTGCAGTAAGAGTCGCCAGACCCTTGCATTATTGAAAGAGAAAGGGGTTGATCCCGAAGTTGTTTTATATCTGGATACGCCACCGTCTGAGTCTGAACTCAAGCGAGTTTTGAAGCTACTGGGTATGAATGCTGTTGATCTGCTCAGGAAGAACGAGAGCATATACAAGGAGCAATTCAAAGGTCAGGATCATAGCGACGATGAATGGATCAGAATAATGGTTGCCAACCCAAAGCTCATTGAAAGGCCAATTGTGGTGCATAAAAAAAGGGCGACCATTGGCCGCCCTCCTGAAAATATATTATCGATCCTTTAACTATTAGCCCAGGTAGGACTTGAGGATCTTGCTCTTTGACGATTTGCGCAATCGTCTGAGTGCTTTCTCTTTGATCTGTCTGACTCTTTCACGTGTGAGTCCAACTTTTTCACTGATATCTTCCAGTGTATGAGCCGGTCCGCCATCGAGTCCGTAGTAATACTTCAACACATCACGCTCTTTTTCCGATAGGGTTGAGATCACGCGATTGATCTCCTTTTGGAGCGACTCGTTCATCAACGGATTATCCGGATCCGGTTCATCGTTGTTATCGAGAACACCCAGGAGTGTGTTGTCCTCTCCTTCCGTGAGAGGAGCATCGATGGAGAGATGTCGTCCAGAAGTCTTGAATGCATTCTCAACTTCAGTCACATTGATCTCGAGCGCATTTGCGATCTCTTCTGCTGTTGGTTCACGTTCGTGTTCTTGCTCGAGACGCGCTGCTGCGGCAGAGATCCTTCCAATAGATCCGACTTTATTCAAAGGAAGACGAACGATACGGCTTTGATCAGCCAATGCCTGCAGGATACTTTGACGGATCCACCAAACGGCATATGAAATAAACTTGAAACCTCGAGTTTCGTCAAAGCGCTTTGCAGCTTTGATCAAACCGAGGTTGCCCTCATTGATCAAGTCTCCCAAAGTCAATCCCTGATTCTGGTATTGTTTGGACACTGAGACTACGAAACGAAGGTTTGCATTCACTAGTTTTTCAAGAGCAGCTTGGTCACCTTCGCGTATGCGTCGGGCCAGTTCCACTTCCTCTTGAGCATCAATCATAGGCACTTTACTGATCTCGTTGAGATACTTGTCCAGCGATTTGTTTTCGCGATTGGTAAACTGCTTACTGATCTTTAGTTGTCTCATAAATTAGTGTTGTGAGTTTTTTTATTGCATTTCTACCTCATCTCTTGGCAGAACTTGCAAAGGTACGAATTAGTTGTGTAAAATGCATTTCAATTATGCCAGCAGTTGAAATGCCAACATACTGGAGATGTACGCCAGAGCCGTCATGTAGGCCAACTGGATCAATGGCCACTTGATCTTTCCGGTCTCTTTGTAAACTACAGCCAGGGTAGAGAAGCATTGCATTGCGAATGCATAGAACAGTAACAGAGAGATCAATGTCGCTGTAGAAAAGACCATTTCACCGGTAATTGGGTTGATTTCGGACATCATAGCACTCTTAATGCTCGCAAAGCTCCCATCACCACCGACGCTGTAGAGGGTAGCCATAGTGCCAACAAACACTTCCCGAGCTACGAGAGAAGTAAGAATGGCAATGCCGATTTTCCAGTTATATCCCAATGGAGTGATAACAGGTTCAATAAAGTGCCCTAGGGCTCCAATCATTGAGTTCTCAATACTTGCCGTCTGAACGATCTTACCGGAATCGAATTTGAAAGAAGAAAGGAACCAGACCAGTACCGACATTATGAAGATGATCTTTCCCGCTTCTACCACGAAGGATTTGCTCTTATTGAACAGCACCAGAAACACACTCTTCCAACGAGGAGGTCTGTAGTCGGGCAGATCCTGTATGAGATATCCTCTTGATCGATCTTTGATGAACCACTTGAAAATGAGCGCGACAAGGAGTGACATAACCGTTCCTACGAAATACATTCCGAGCAGAGCTAAACCTTGAATGCTGATAGGGCCGATGGATGATTCACCCGGGATCATGATCCCTATTATGAGCGTGTACACCGGGAGTCTTGCTGAACAACTCATCAATGGTGTCACCATAATTGTGATTATCCTGCTCTTCCAATCCGGTATGCTGCGAGCAGCCATCACGGCAGGAATGGCACATGCAGCTCCACTCATCAATGGGATCACTGACTTTCCGTTCATGCCAAAAGCCCTAAGCACCCTATCGAGAACGAAGCTGATCCTTGCAAGGTATCCGGTTTCTTCGAGGACATTCAGAAAGAAGAACAGGATTGCGATCTGTGGCAGGAACACCAATATCCCTGACAGACCAGCTAAAACTCCATTTACCACCAGATCATTCAGCCAGGGAATTCCAATGGACCGCTGCATGATACTACTTAACAAGTCAAATCCGGATTCTATCCATGACATTGGATGTTCAGCGAGCTTGAATACGGACTGAAAAGTCAGAAATAGTATGGCTAACAGAATGGGTATACCCCAGATCCCATGCAGAACGATCTCGTCTATCCGTCTGGTCCAAAGAGTAGATACCGGTGTTACTTGAACACATTTATCGAGGAGGACCTTTATCCTGTCGTAGCGAGTGATTTCCTCATCATTACTGGATTCATCTGTAAAGGGGTAATGAACCTTGAATTGAGGTCCTTGAATAGCTCGTTTTAGTCCGGTTATACCTTCATTCAATCGCGCATTGACTTCGATGACATGAACTCCAAGCTCACTTTCTAATCGAGCCACATCGATATTGATCCCCCTCTTACTTGCTTGATCTGGCATATTCAGAACCAACACTGTTTCTATTCCCAGTTCAGCAACCTGACTGAATAGATATAGATGTCGCTGTAGATTGGAAGAGTCTGCAACGTACAAGATGAGATCGGCTTTGTTCCCGCCTTCGCCAACGATCGTTCCCTTTGCGATCACTTCGTCCGGTGATTCTGAATCCAGGCTGTACATTCCGGGAGTGTCGGTCACTCTGACTTTCTGGCCTTTCGAATCGGTGTAGTATCCGGTTCTCTTGTCGATAGTAGTTCCGGTAACGTTGCTCACCTTTTGATGAACACCGGTCAACAGGTTGAAGAGAGAGCTCTTACCAGAATTGGGATTTCCTACCAATACCACGTTGAGAGGCTCTATTTGCTTTTTGTTGTTCAACGTGGTTCTGAAATGATGATCGTTTCCGCTTGTTCGCGTTGGATGCTGAGCATGTGTCCATTAATGGAATACGCTATCGGGTCGCCAAAAGGGGATGTAAACAGTCTGCAGATTTGACTTCCGGGGACACAGCCCATGGCAAGCAGGTGATTTCTACAGGAAGATTCCTCCAGACGTATGATTTCTGCGCATTGTTTCTTGCCCAAAGATGCGAGGCTCTTCACGCCTGCAAAAATGCTATATTATTTAGAATAGTTTCAAATAGACTCCAATGAGCTTTGTCATGAGGGAATTTGAAAAGTGAAGTTTATAAAACCCCACATGCCAGATGGTCTCGAAGAAGGGGTGACGATGGTGTATATTCGCCAAATTCTATGTCAACGCGCAGTCCAGTTCTGAAGTACTTCTCAGGGAGAAGGGTGTTGATCCCTATTCTGCTCGGGCTCGGGGTTGCTGGATATTTCATCTGGAGTGACTATGATCCTGAAGCTGTAAAGCAAATTGATTGGCGTCAAGGGGCGATGTGGTGGGTTTTGGCATCAGTCGGAATGATGTTACTGCGTGACGTTGGCTACATCATTCGATTGCGGATCTTATCTCGATCACTTCTTTCCTGGCGACAGTGCTTTGAGATCGCATTTCTCTGGGAATTCGCTTCTGCTATTTCTCCCAGCGCTATAGGAGGGACTGCTGTAGCAGTGGTCATCATGGCACAGGAAAATATCAGAACAGGATTGACCACTGCAATTGTTTTGATCACAGCCTTTCTCGATGAGCTCTTCTACATTATCATGGTGCCGATCATGTTGATGATTATCGGCCGAGAGTCCTTGTTCCCGCAAGACGACGGCTCTGTCGATTATATGTTCAGTGTTGACAACCTGTCGACATTCTTCTGGATGGGTTATGGGATCCTATTTGCATGGACAATTTTCCTTGCTGTAGCGATTCTTTTTAAACCAAATTGGACTCAGTCGTTCATCAGGGCAATATTCCGATTACCATACCTTAGAAGAAGGCAGGAACGAGGAAATAAGTTAGCGGACGATCTTCATCTTGCTTCACTTGAGTTTGGCAAAATGAAATTCGCGTTTTGGTTGAAGGCTTTTGGTGCAACATTTTTGTCCTGGTCGGCACGATTTTTAATGCTCAATTGTCTGCTAATGGCATTTTCAGGCTTTGAAGAGCATTTCCTGGCCTATGGGCGTCAACTTGTGATGTGGGTGATCATGCTGGTGGCGTTTACTCCGGGTGCAAGTGGAATTGCGGAGAGTATATTCCCTTTTTTTATGAAGGAGTTTTTACCGGGTCGGGCAATTGCGAGAATAGTAGCCATAGTATGGCGTATGATCAGCTACTACCCATATTTAATCATAGGATTTGTCATCCTACCACTTTGGTTAAAGCGGACTCAGGATCAGGAGACTACCGAACCGGGTTAAGGTTAGGTAAGTGCACTGTGAATGTGGATCCTTCATTCTCAAAGGATTCGACGGAAATGGAACCACTCAGTGCTTCTATGGTCTTTTGTGTAACGAAGAGTCCTATTCCCAATCCACGAGATTTTACTCTTTCATCTTTGTTCAAAGCAAAGATTTGCTCGGCATGTCTTTCGGCGATTCCTATTCCGTTGTCCGTGACTTTGATCTCGATCTGATTTGCATCAGACAGAGCTTCTATCCACAGTTCATGATCGTTGGAGTCTTGTTTTTGGTATTTGAAACCATTGCTGATCAAATTGGAAAGAATTACTTCTAGTTTGGATTTGTCTGAATAAAATGGAACATCAAGAGATAGTTTTTTATGAATGGAAATTTCCAGGTTAGGAAACTCTTCTCTCTGTTTGGACACTCGGTCGTCAACAATTTCCTTAAGAGAAATGAGTTCAGGATTCATAGGTTTCCAATACGTCTGATGGTAGTCGAATAAATTATCGAGGTAGTCGTCAAGTTCCTTGATTTGCTTGCTCAAAAGGTCCATGGTCTGATCATTCAGCTCGGAATTTCCACCTAACTGTTTCTTCATTATTTGCAATGGAATGCGCATATCATGCACAGTGTTGTAGAGGAATTTGGAAAGCTCGTCATAGGTTGTGTTCAGAGCTTTATTCGTTGATTTCAGATTGTTTCTTTGATCATACAGCTCGATTGCCGATTCGATGGTTTTCGTCAGATCGATTTCTTTCCATGGTTTAGTAATGAACCTAAAAACGTGCGCAATATTGATTGCGTCGTTCATAGCATCGTGATCTGTATATCCTGTGATAATAATTCTAACAATGTCCGGATGTGATTTTTTCATTCTTTCTAGAAATTCCACACCTGTTTCTCCATCCATTTTTTGGTCACTGATTGTAGAAGCAATCAACCGTGGTCAGGTCTATCGCTATTTTTCGAAGCCAATGGATCCGGAAGAGATTCGCGACACTGTGATCAGTGCGTATCAGTTCTATCAGGCGAGCAAAGATACGCGAGCGACATACGAGAACATCCTGTTCGAAAATGAGCAACTCGAGTTCCAATTGCGTCAGCGTTTGTTGAGCTAGTCCATTCCTCACCAACAACTTTGAATTTTTTTTAGTGGTGTCAATCGCTTAGAGCGAACATTGTACATTCGCATGTAATATCCATGGGGCAGAACAGATCTATTATAGCGTTTTCGTGTGGGGATGTCAATGGCATCGGGCTAGAAGTATTCATAAAGACATTCAGCAACGATCTCTTATTCAAACATGTCATTCCTGTCTTGTACTGTCATGAGTCTGTGCTCAAGGAAACTTCAGATAGTCTGAGTATCCAATTGCCAAACTATCAGGTTCTTAGAAAGTCAGAGAAGCCAAAGGAAGGCTTGATAAATGTGATTGAGCTGGAAGATGCCAACGTACCGGAATTGAATCTAGGTACGCCAAGTTTACCTTCAGGGGCATATGCACTAGCTTCGCTAAAATGGGCAGTTGACGGTATAGTAAACGGTGTGGTTCAAAACCTGGTTACATTACCGATCGATAAGAAGACGATTCAATCGGAAGAGTTTGAATTCCCAGGACATACCGAGTATTTGGCTGATGCGTTTCAAGCAGATAGTCACATGATGCTGCTGATCAGCGAATCAATGCGTGTCGGTGTTGTCACTGGGCATATACCCATTCAGAATGTCGCAAAGTCAATTAATGCAGAGCTTCTGACGAGTAAGATCGAGATGTTCTTACACGCCTTACGGCAGGATTTTGGAGTCGTTAAGCCTAAACTGGCTGTATTAGGGTTGAATCCCCATTCGGGAGATGATGGTTTGTTAGGGTCAGAGGAGAAGGATGTGATCGCACCGGTGATCAATTCTTTCCGAGAGAAAGGGGACATAGTGGTTGGCCCCTACAGCGCTGATGGTTTTTTCGGCAATAGAATGTATGAAGATTTTGATGGGGTGCTTGCAATGTATCACGATCAAGGGCTGATACCATTCAAGCAGTTGAGCTTCTCAAAAGGCACCAATTTTACGGCAGGTTTACCCATTATTCGCACTTCACCGGACCACGGTACAGCTTATGATATCGCAGGTAAAGGCGAGGCAGATCCCGGATCTCTGATCGAAGCAATATTCACCCTACAAAGACTGTATAGAACGCGCCTGGAGCACTTTGACCTTAAAAAGGATCCTCTGGATTTCATCAAGCACAGAAGGGAGAAGTTCAGTATCGGTGTTCCAAATATCAAATAGAATCTATTGTTCGGTGATAAAATCGTATCTTTGCCGACTATTTTGAGGGAGAAGCAATGTTGAAGAGGGATTTTGAGCTGAATTTCAAGAAACTAGCTCAAGAAGAACACCAATTCTCATATCATCTCGATACAGAATTCTTTCTTGAAAATGGTACGAACCTCGTCGATGGAGGCGAAGTGAACGTTCTTTTAACTGTTGACAAAGCGAATACGCAGCTTGACCTGCTGTTTAAGATTGATGGTGAGTTATTTGTGACTTGTGATAATTGCTTGTCACACTTGATCTACCCCATCAAAGGAGAATCCAGAGTCTATGTGAAATTTGCTGAAAAGTCTGATTTCACTGATGATGAGATCCTATATGTACACTTTGATGAGTATAAATTGGATCTGCAGGAAATGCTTTATGACTTCGCTTTGTTGCAACTGCCCATGAGGAAGTTGTGTGCTGATAGTTCTAACAGGGAGACCTGTGAGGAAAGCACCACCAACAGAATGAACGAAAACACCTCCAATACTGAGGTTCATCCAGAGTTAGAGAAACTTAAGAGACTGATAAAAAAAGACAAGTAAAATGGCTCATCCTAAACGTAAAATTTCGAAAACGAGGAGAGACAAGCGTAGAACTCACTATAAATTGGGTTCCAAGCAACTCTTCACTGACCCGAAAACAGGAGAGGTGTCTGAATATCACCGCCTGAACCTGGAAACAGGTATGTACAAAGGAGTTCAAGTTATTCCTGCGAAGGACGAAGCATAATTTCGGCTTTCCGCAATGAGAATAGGCTTAGACTTCATGGGCGGAGATTTTGCCCCGAACGAAGCGCTTAAAGGAGTCAAAGAGGCACTTGATGAAAGTGACCTTTCTGACGTCCATATAGTTCTTCTGGGGAACGAAGATCACCTCAAAGACTACCCTGAGCTCACAGGTGAAACGAACCGCGTAAGTGTGGTTCATGCTCCTGAGGTCATTGAAATGGCCGAACACCCTACTCGAGCAATTTCTCAAAAGCGAAATTCAAGTATCAGCATTGGGCTGAGAATGTTGGCCGAAGGTCAACTTGATGCATTTGCAAGTGCCGGAAATACCGGTGCAATGATGGTAGGTTCATTGTATACTGTCAAAGCTATCGAAGGCGTGATCCGCCCTTCCCTCTCGACTTTGGTCCCGAAGATCGAAGGAGGAACAGGATTACTGCTGGATGTTGGAGCCAACTCTGATGTTAAACCGGATGTTCTTTTGCAATTTGCCGAACTAGGCTCATTATAATGCAAACATGTTTTGAAGATCGAAGAGCCAAA
>VMDK01000133.1 GCA_008080835.1 Sphingobacteriia bacterium
ATAGGAAGCATGATATCTTCTAGCAGACTAACAGATGCGCTCTCCTGGATGGTGATCACCGGACAATTAGACGCGCTTACTACACGATACGCATTACTACCGATCCAGAATGGTTGCCATCCTTCATTACCGTGTGTCCCTAAAACTATGAGATCGATCCCAAGCTCACGCTCCATGATGTTGATCTCCTTATACACCTTTCCCTGTTTCTCTATAAAGTCAATTTCGATCTTTCGGCTCTCTCCGATCGAACGAACAGCTTCACGAACCTTTGCGATCTTATCGCGGCTCTTGTTTACGTAGATGGCATAAACTTTTGAATTAAATCGCTCTGCTGCATCCACAGCTTTCTCCAAAGCGATCCTTGCTGATTGCGAATTATCAAATCCGACGAGTATACGGTTAAAGGCTATTTCCATAGGGTGACACTTTAATGACAAATATAATAAATATTTGCATGCAAATTCGGTGTGCAAATGAGAAATTTAGGAGTGACATTTATCAGGTTCAACATGCTGATTATCTGCGCATTGTGCCTACATTCATGCAGTGGCCCCAAGGCTCCGGAATTTGTCCGATTGAGCGATACCGTCGTGGAACTCGGAGCGGGAAATGACATCGATATACAGGCAAATGTGGTCTATCGGAATCCGAATTCATTTGGGGCAACTCTGGTTGGCTATGACATCGCAATCTCTCTGGAAGACATCCCTATCTCTAAGATCAAAGAAGAACCCGGTATCCCCATCCCTGCCATGGAAGAATTCAGTATCCCTGTTCGAACGAGCATCAAGACTGATGAACTCAAACAATACGAATCTCGGATCTCGGAACTTCTAAGGAACGCCATATTCAGCAAGCTGAAAGTCCACTACAAAGGGAGCGTAACATTCTCTCTCTCAGGCATGCGTCTAAAAGTACCTGTGGACCTGACTGATGATGTCAGTTTGCAGTTCGATCTAGGCGGGAATCAGGGCTAAGAATTGATCCGGATCTTGATGCCACTCTCCTCGATGAAGCGGAGCCATTCGTCATTGAAATTCACACGTTTCTCCTTGGGCTTCATTCGTACTTTGTACTCTTCCTGCATATCGAGCAGCTCTACCTTCAGTCGAACATTACCCGGAGTCTCTTCCGTCAACTCTACCAATCGATCCACCAAGAGGTCATCCAAATTGGATACGGGAAGTTCCAATGTCACGTCTTCCAGCATCTTGCTGCGGACATCTGCCAGGTAGGAGATAGATTGAACCTTGATCTCGAATTGGGTTTTGTCGAAGTACCTCTCCTGTACTTTGCCCGTGAGGAAGATCAACGAATCCTGGGTGAGGTACCCACGGAACTTTGCACAATCATCCCCAAAGAGGAAGAACTTGAATTTCCCTTTGTAATCTTCAATGGTGAAAATGATCAGTGGCTTCTGACTTTTAGTGGTACGCTCCGCCACTTCGCTGATGATCCCACCGATCTTTATGGTCTGGTTGTTCAAATGAGCAAGCTCTTCAAGTTGACCGGTATGATGCGTACTGAACAATTCCATCTCCGCTTTGAAAGGATCCAGCGGATGAGCACTGATATACATTCCGATCACCTCTTTCTCCTTTTTCAAGGCTTGCATCATGTTCCAAGGCTCCACTTCGGGCAAACGTGGCTCACTCAATTCCGCAGCGCTCCCTTCTCCGAAAAGCGATGCTTGAGCAGCATTCTGGTTGCGCTGATAATCAGCACCGTATCTGTGCGCTAGTTCCATACCTGTATAGGTATCCGCATCGACCTTTTCCATGAGCATGGCGCGATGGCACCCTTCGAAGTTGTCGAATGCGCCGGCTAATGCCAGGGCTTCCAAACTCTTCTTGTTCACCATTTTGAGATCCACCCGCTTGGTCATATCAAACAATCCCTGATACAATCCATTCTCCGTTCGCTCTCGGATCAATTCTCGGGCGGCATTCTCTCCCACGCCTTTCACAGCGGCCATACCAAAACGAACCTCTCCGTTGTCATTTACGGTGAAGCTGAGCTTACTCTCATTCACATCGGGACCAAGTACTTTGATCCCCATGTTCTTACATTCTTCCATGAAGAAGCCGACCTTCTTGATATCGCTCATGTTGTTTGTCAACACGGCTGCCATGAACTCCGCAGGATAATGTGCTTTGAGGAATGCGGTCTGATAGGCAATCAGAGAGTAGCATGTGGAGTGCGATTTGTTGAAGGCATATTGTGCGAAGCTCTCCCAGTCGGTCCAGACCTTCTCCATCACCTTTTCATCGTGGCCTCGCTCCTTGGCTCCTTCGATGAACTTGGGCTTCATTTCATCGATGATGTCCCGCTTCTTCTTACCCATCGCTTTACGCAGGGCGTCGGCTTCACCTTTCGTGAAACCGGCGAGTTTTTGCGAGAGCAACATCACTTGCTCCTGATATACCGTGATCCCGTAAGTCTCTGCAAGGAATTCCTCCATATCCGGATCGTCGTACACGATCTCCTGGGTTCCTTTCTTCCGCTTGATAAAGTCCGGGATATAATCCATTGGACCGGGGCGGTACAGGGCGTTCATAGCTATGAGATCCTCAAAACGGGTCGGACCCAGACTCTTGAGGTGCTTCTTCATCCCATCGGATTCAAACTGGAAGATCCCGACGGTGTGTCCTTTTTGGAACAATTTGTACGTCAACTCATCGTCCAGAGGGAAATCGTCGGGCACCAACTTGATACCATGACGCTCTTCAACCAATTCCACACAACTGTTGATGATGCTCAACGTCCTCAATCCGAGGAAGTCCATTTTCAACAAGCCCGCAGATTCCACCACGTTGTTATCGAATTGGGTGAGCAACAATTCAGAGTCCTTGGCCACTGTGACCGGCACGTACTGCTTGATATCGTCAGGAGTGATGATCACTCCGCAGGCATGAACACCGGTATTTCGGACCGATCCTTCGAGGAGAAGAGCTTCTTTGAGCACTTCAGATTCTGCAGACTTTCCTCCGGCGATCTCGCGAAGGGTCCTGGCATTCTCCAGCTGTTCGGAGTTGAGCTTCTGCTTGAGCTCTTTTTCCTCCATGTTCAAACTCTTGTTGAGACTGAGATCCGGAACGAGCTTCGCCAAACGGTCCGCTTGATTCAGCGGTAGGTCCAACACTCTTGACACGTCGCGAATTGCAGATTTAGCTGCCATAGAGCCATATGTGATGATCTGAGCAACGTTATTCTTCCCGTACTTATCGACCACGTAGTCGATGACCTTCTGACGGCCAATGTCGTCGAAGTCAATATCGATATCCGGCATGGATATCCTCTCCGGATTCAGGAAACGCTCAAACAGGAGGTCGTACTTGATCGGGTCTACGTTGGTGATACCAATGCAGTAAGCCACTGCAGAACCTGCAGCAGAGCCTCGACCAGGTCCTACGCTTACCTCAAGTTTTCGGGCGACACTTGTGAAGTCCTGAACGATCAGGAAGTAGCCCGGGTAACCCGTATTGGCGATCGTTGCCAGCTCAAAATCGAGTCGCTCGGAGATCTCGCTCGTGATCTCTCCGTAGCGCTTTCGCGCCCCTTCATAGGCCAGGTGACGCAAGTATTCATTCTGGTCGGTAAATCCTTCAGGCAGAGTAAAATGAGGGAGCAGGATATCTCGTTTGAGCTCCGGCGGGGTGATCTTGTCAACGATCAGGTTGGTATTGTCAAGCACTTGCGGAATATCCGAGAACAACTGCCCCATTTCAGCCTGAGTCTTGAAGAAGAACTGGCTGTTCGGGAACCCAAATCGATATCCCTTCCCGTCTCCGACCGGAGTGGATTTAAGATCACCGGTATTTATGCAAAGCAGGATGTCGTGTGCATTAAAATCTTCTTCTTCCACATAATGGGAATCGTTGGTGGCAATGGCCGGTACATTGTATTTCTCCGACCATTTGAGCAGGACTTGATTCACATCTTCTTGGCTCATCCCGGTGCCATCGATATCCTCGATGTTGTGACGTTGCAATTCGATATAGTAATCCTCTCCGAAAATATCCAGCCACTCGAGGAAGATCTTCTCCGCTTCTTCCTCTCCTTTATGCACGATTGCCTGTGGAACCTCGGCTCCGATGCAGCACGTAGTAGCGATGATCCCTTCTTTGTGCTTGTTGATCAGTTCGCGATCGATACGAGGGAATTTGCTGTAGAGTCCATCAATAAAACCAAGCGAACAAAGGGTTGAAAGGTTTTGGTAACCACGCTGATCCTTTGCCAGCATAAGCTGATGGAATCGACGATCCCTGTCGCCACCGGTGAATGATTTTCTATGTCTGTCTTCCACCACATAGAATTCACATCCGACCACCGGAATGACGCCTTGCTTGTTCGCTTCGTTCACGAAGTTGAAGACCCCGAACATGTTCCCGTGGTCTGTCAAAGCGACCGCACGCATGCCATCCTCTTTGGCTTTCGCCATCATGCCCGGAATACTCGCGGCTCCATCGAGGAGCGAGAATTGAGAATGGCAATGAAGGTGTGAGAACTGAGGCATACTTTCGATGAAATTTTCTGTGAAAGACCGATGAAAATAACCCGGCCCAATGCTTCTTCGAAGTTAAGTCCACACACCCGATTTGAATGGATATATGGATAAAGTGTTGATTTGTTTTCTTTGCCCTAAGTTTTCGCTGTGAAGAAGATCATTTCATACTTGCGATCGTACGCTGCGATCGACCACAAACCTGCGTACATCGCAACGCTTATCTTGTTTGCAGCGCTTGGTGTTTACGCCTACTACGGCATCGACACCTTCCGGGATATGCGCTACTCCTGGCGTAGCTCCAACAATCTGTTCCTCTACTTCGGATTGGTGTATGGTATTCCGATGTTCGGCTCCTACCTCATCTATTCGATCTTCTACAAGGATTTTAAGTTGTGGAAAGATCCCGGCTTCTTGCTGCTGGGCATATTTGCCATTGCGGTTTTCACCTTCCGTTCCTGTTCACATTTGGTTACCGATGGCATGTACTATGCCATGTCGGGATGGAAGCACCAGCTATTTTGGTATCGAAACTTCCAGGGCCTGCTCCGAGGATTGTTTGTCATGATACCGATCGCTGTATATTGGTTCTTTGTGCATCGAAAGGAACAACCACTCTACGGTTTCACGAAGAAGGATTTTGACCTGAGACCGTACTTCATGATGCTGCTTCTGATGTTGCCTCTCATTGTGATCGCCTCTTTGAATGCGGATTTCCTTGGACAATACCCTCGTGCCGGTAACTGGGGCCTGGAGCATTTCAGCCTTGAGAATCGTGCCGATTGGAAGTACTTCGGACTCTTCGAATTCATTTACGGACTCGACTTCATCAGCATCGAATTCTTCTTCCGCGGATTCCTGGTACTGGCCTTCGTGCGATATGCAGGGCCTCATGTCATCCTTCCCATGGCCGTTTTCTATGTGTTCATACACTTCGGCAAACCTCTTGGGGAAACGATCAGCTCCTTTTTCGGCGGCACTTTACTCGGCATCATTTCATACTACGGACGTTCCATCTTAGGAGGAATCATTGTACACATGGGGATCGCTTGGCTCATGGAGATCGGTGCTTTGGTGAGTAAGTTACATTGGTAGAAATGAGGCGGCTTTTCTTTCTTTGTTGGACAAGCTGCGGATTTTGAGCGTCTTTCTAACCACCCCAATCGAATTTCTCAAAGGTGTCGGGCCTGCCCGTGCAGAAATACTGCAAAAAGAGCTTGGCATTTTCACATTTGGTGACCTGCTCGAACACTATCCCTTTCGATACATCGATCGCAGCAAATTCTTTAAAACAACAGAGTTGGAGGCTGATATGCCTTTCATTCAACTCAAAGGTCGGGTCGGTGATTTTCGGTTGAGCGGACCTCCCAGAAAGCAGATATTGAAAGGCACATTTTACGATGACTACGGCAGCGTGGAATTGATCTGGTTCAAAGGCGCCAAATGGATCAGGAGTGCGATCAAGGAAGATTTGGAATACGTCCTGTTCGGAAAGCCCAATCGCTATAAAGGCGTGCTCAACATCGCTCATCCGGAGTTGGATGACGTCAAGGACTTCAAACCACAAGGATCCTTTCAAGCGGTATATCCACTCACCGATAAGCTGAGGAATAAGAAGGTCGACAATAAGACCATTCGAAAAATGATGGTGGAATTGTTCCGACATGATCACTTCAAGGTGGATGAGATACTACCCAAATGGATACTCGACCGGGAGGATCTCATTTCGAGGGAACTGGCCTTGAAATGGATCCATCTCCCCGACAACAACAAGGAGCAACTCATTGCTCAAGAGCGACTGAAGTTTGAGGAGTTCTTCACACTTCAGGCAGGTGTCATGCGTTCGAAGAAGAAGCGCATGCAGCGAAAAGGGATCCCATTCTCCAAAGTGGGCACCTATTTCCACAAATACTTCGAGAATAAGATGTCGTTCGAACTCACCGGAGCACAAAAACGCGTGATGAAGGAGATCCGTGCCGACATGGGATCCGGCAGACAAATGAACCGACTACTTCAAGGAGATGTCGGCAGCGGGAAATCCATCGTGGCTCTGCTTACCATGCTCATTGCGATCGACAACGGCTTCCAGGCCAGTTTGATGGCACCTACAGAGATCCTTGCAACTCAGCACTTCGCAAATTTCTCCGAGGACCTGCGTGATATCGGCATCGAATGTGCCTTGCTGACCGGGAGTACAAAGAAGGCTGAACGGACCCGAATTCACGGAGGCTTGATGAGCGGGGAGATAAAGATCCTGATCGGAACCCATGCACTGATCGAAGATCCCGTCAAATTGCAAAAGCAGGGACTTGTGATCATTGATGAGCAACACCGTTTCGGAGTGGCCCAACGAGCAAAACTCTGGAAGAAAAGTAGCTTCGATCCACATGTGCTGGTCATGACAGCCACTCCTATCCCGCGCACATTGGCCATGACCGTTTATGGAGACCTGGACGTTTCTAAGATCGATGAGCTTCCCAGCGGACGTAAGGAGATCAAGACAGCTGTCAGAAACGAAGCAAACCGATTACGTGTTTGGGGATTTGTAAAAGAGGAGATCGCCAAAGGAAGGCAGGTCTACATGGTCTACCCATTGATCGAAGAGAGTCCCAAGCTCGACTACAAAAACCTTCAAGAGGCTTACGATCAGGCACTCAAGTATTTTCCACGACCGGAATATCAGATCCAGATGTTGCACGGTCGCATGAAACCCGAGGACAAGGACGACGCTATGCGCCGGTTCAAAGAAGGCGTTGTCCAGATCATGATCTCCACGACCGTGATCGAAGTAGGTATCAACGTTCCGAATGCCACGGTCATGATCATCGAATCCGCGGAGAAATTCGGACTGGCTCAATTGCACCAGTTGCGTGGACGTGTTGGTCGCGGTAGTGAGCAATCATACTGCATCCTAATGACGGGCAAAAAGATCTCCCGGGACGGCAAACAGCGCCTGCGCGCTATGGAGCAAACCAACGACGGTTTCGAGATCGCCGAATTGGATCTGGGGTTACGCGGACCGGGTGACATTGAAGGCACTCAGCAAAGCGGATTGGCCACATTGAAGCTTGCCAGTGTTGTGCACGACGAAGAACTGTTGGATCGTTCACGTGCCTGCATCGAGATACTTATGGATGCCGACCCGGAGCTCACAAAACCGGAACATCGGGCGCTGCAAGAGTTTTTGGTTGGATCGAAGCTTTACAAAGACTGGAGTAATATTTCCTAGAGGACCTGCAACGGATACATCCCGATTGCTATCGGGACCGCGACAGATCCGTCCGGCTGCGCATTCAGTGTGCTCTCTGTGCCTCCGTGGTTCCACAAAATCAACATCTCAACCGCTTCTGAAATGCTTTCATCGAACTATGGTGTTCAATGCGCGTTGAATCACTTTCTTTGAACCACGATACATGGATCGGATCAACGAAATATATCAAACCCTGAGACGCAATACCTTGCGGACCATGCTGACCGCGTTCGGTGTGAGCTGGGGGATCTTCGTACTGATCATCATCCTTGGCTTGGGAAAGGGTCTGGAAAATGGCGTCCAGCAGATGTTCAGCGGATTTGCATCAAATGGTGTATTCGTGTGGGCTCAAGGCACTTCCATGGCATACAAAGGTCACAACGAGCGCCGACGGATCGAGTTGGATCTCAAGGACATTGACTATCTGAAGAAGAAGATCGAAGGCATTGACATCATTGCTCCGCGGAATCAGTTGGGCGGCTACATGGGCGGAAATAACGTCAAATTCAAGAATGAGACCGGCGCCTTTAGCATCATGGGTGACGTACCCGATATCATCAAAGTTTATCAATGGCTTCTACCAGCGGGGCGGTTCATCAACGAAACCGATATGGAAGAAGGTCGGAAAGTCGCCGTGATCGGTAAAAGAGTACACGAGATACTTTTCAAAGGCCAGAACCCGGTTGGAGAATACATCTCCATAAACGGTGTCAACTTTAAAGTAGTAGGGATCTTCAAGCCGCAGGTCAGCGGTGAAATGGCGCAACGTGATGAACAGAGTATCATCATTCCATTCTCTACTTTTCAGAAAGCTTTTAACTCACGCAACGTGAATTGGATCGCGGCCACCGGACAAGACTGGATCAGGGGAAGCGAGTTGGAAAATAAGATCAAGGATGCCCTGAAATACAGACATGAAGTTCACCCGGATGACCCGCGAGCATTTGGTGGTTTCAATGTGGAACGCATGTTCGTGCCTATGCAGATGACCTTCAAAACGGTAAACTTTATTGCCTGGTTCGTTGGGATCATGACACTGATCGCAGGTGTGATCGGGGTCAGCAATATCATGCTCGTGATCATCAAGGAACGCACCAGAGAGATCGGCATACGTCGGGCACTGGGAGCAAGCCCGCTGAACATCATCTCACAGATCATACTCGAGTCGCTTGCGCTTACTGTTTTTGCAGGCTATATGGGAATGATGGCAGGCATATGGCTCATCGAAGGATTGCAGAAAATGAATATGAATAATGAGATGTTCAAGGATCCGGAGATCAAGATCTCTATCGCAGTCACAGCATTGGCAATCCTGGTCATCAGCGGATGCCTTGCCGGCATACTTCCGGCGAATCGAGCACTTCGTATCAAACCGGTCGAGGCACTCCGATACGAATAGTCGTAACTCGGCGTTTTCCTAACAAATAATTTTTTCTCAAGCCTTTTGGCCTTTTTTTTGCTTCTATTCCAACGATGATCCGATCGTACATGTTCAAGAAGCTCTTTTTCTCCCTGCTCATTTTCTCCATGGCCCAAGCTGTCTTTGCCGGACAATGGCAGGAATTGCGTTACGACGACTACGTATATGACTCTGACATCAAGTCGGTTTTGCTGAGGAACTCCGGAGAAGAATATAGTTCATTCCCTGTGATGAATCTGGGTTCTATGGGAGTACTGTCGCTTGATTTCGACCACTTACAATCGGAACAGGACTTTTTTCAATACACTTTTGTCCACTGTACGGCTGATTGGAAACCCAGCAACTTGCAAGTGAGCGAATACCTGGAAGGCACCGTTATGGGGGAGATCCGGAAATACACCTTCTCCACCAATACCTTTCAGCAATATGTGCACTATTCCGTGAGCTTTCCGGCAAATGATATGCGCCTCATCAAGTCGGGAAATTATCTTCTAAAGGTTTTTCGGAACTTCGATCAGGAAGAGCTCGTGATCACACAGCGATTTGTAGTTCTCGATACGCGCACCAAAACCAAAGGTGAAGTAAAAGGCGCAACAGCTCCTTCGCTGCGTTTCAGTAGTCAGGAAGTGGATTTCGAAGCCAATTACGAGAACTACCAGATCCCAAATCCATTCACGGACGTGAATGCTGTGATCCTGCAGAACCGAAATTGGCAAACGGCGAAGTACAACATCAAACCACTCTTTGTCAATTCCAATAATCTGATCTTCAACTACGAAGACGTAAACGTGTTTCCGGGCACGAATGAATTCCGATTCTTCGATATCCGCTCTCTTCGCTTTTTCAGTAATCAGGTCTTGAAAAAATTCAATGACACGCTGGTCAATGCAGTTTTGCGCGGTGATGAACTGCGGTCACATCTGACCTATTCCTTCCAAAAGGATTTTAACGGTCGAAGGGTATTTGAGAACAAAGATGGCACCCAACAACAGGTAGACCTGGATTATGCCAAGATCCATTTTTCTCTGGAGACAGGAAATAAGCTCAAGGCAGGTGACGTCTATATCTATGGCGAATTGACCAATTGGCAATTACTCCCTGAATTCCGCATGGAGTACATCAATTCAAAAGGTGCCTATTACAAGAATGTAAAGCTCAAACAAGGCTATTATAATTACCATTACGTAACAGCGAAAGACCTGAATTCAACGCCCGAGTACATTTTCACCGAGGGCAACCACTTCCAAACTGAGAATGACTATATCGTCCTGATCTACCATCATAACATGTACTATGATTACGACGAGCTCATCGGGATGATCTCCTTGAACAATACCGACGAACGCTGAGCTTCTCTCTCCGTTCGCAGCACCCGCTGATCAGCGGATCCTACCTTTGAATCCGTGAATGAAAATGCGCTGTTCTATATCGCTCTAACCCGGGTAAAAGGTGTTGGTTCACGCACGGCCATTCAGCTTCTGGAGTCCTTCAAGGATCCTGAAGAGATCTTCCATTCCGCTGATCGGGAATTAAAGGAAAGAACTAGGCTGGGAAAGAAGATCATCGAGGAGATCCGCAGCTTCCAAGGACTGGAACAGTGTCGCCGGGAGCTGCTCCAACTTCAAGATCGCGGCATTCAAGTGGTCACAATTGACGATACGGAATATCCCATCTCATTACAACATATACCCGACCGTCCGATAGTCCTTTACATGAAAGGAAGCTCTACAAGCTATTCTCGGAATATTGCCATAGTTGGCACGCGTATCCCAAGTCGAAGAGCAGAGAAGATGGTCAGAAACCTGATCAAGGATCTGGGACATTGCAACTGCAACATCGTGAGTGGTCTGGCTTACGGTGTGGATCGCATGGCTCATGAGAGTGCTGTAGAGTTGGGTATCCCGACCAGCGCAGTTCTAGGGCATAGCCTCGACAGGATATACCCCGGATCGCATTCTGCATTAGCGCGATCTATCATTGAGAAGAACGGTAATTTGATCTCAGAGCACTCTCTGGGTGTTAAACCGGATCGGGAGAATTTCCCAATGCGAAACCGGATCGTAGCAGGGATGTGTGATGCGACCATCGTGGTTGAATCAAAGATCCGCGGTGGATCACTGATCACGGCAGATCTGGCATTTCAATATCATCGAGATGTGTTTGCCGTTCCCGGCAGACCCGAAGACGAAAGCAGTGCGGGGTGTCTGGACCTTATACGCAAGAACAAAGCGCAGATCTGCACATCCGCTGAGGACGTCATCCGCCAGTTGAATTGGGATACCAATTCCGCTGCACCCAAGCAGCGCGAGATCCCGCTCGATCTGAACGAACATCAAATGCACATTTGGAAGGCTCTGCAGGAAGCGGCACCTTTGCACATCGACGAATTGTTGCGCCTGACCGGACTTCGTAATTCGGAAATAGCTACCGAATTATTGAATCTGGAACTGCGTGGATTGATCCGTCAAAACCCAGGAAATTCCATCGATATCAGATAGCTCGTGCAACTCAGCGAATTCGACTACCACCTCCCCGAAACAAGGATCGCGCAATACCCATTATCTCAGCGGGATGCGTCCAAACTTCTGGTGTACCAATCCGGAGAAATCATGCACTCTCAGTTCGCCGATATCAGCAAGTTTCTCAACCAAGATGACCTGCTCATATTCAATGACACCAAGGTAATTCCGGCTCGCATGTTCTTCAAAAGGAGTTCAGGTGCGAGGATCGAAGTATTCCTGCTCGACCCTATCGCTCCATTTAACAACATGGAGCAAATGCTCAAATCTGAGGGACCAGTTGAATGGAATTGCATCATTGGAAATTTGAAGAAATGGAAGGACGGAGAAACCATTTTGTGCGAACTACCGGATGGAGATGTGCTGGAAGCTACTTTGGTAGATCGAACTGCGGGTAGAGTCCGATTTAGCTGGCCGTCCGGGAATTTTGCAGACATCCTGATCCGAACGGGAAGGATCCCTCTCCCACCGTATATCGATCGAAAATCTGAAGAACTGGATTCCGATCGCTATCAAACGGTTTATGCGGAGCATGACGGAGCCGTGGCAGCACCGACAGCCGGACTACATTTTACCGATCGCGTGATCTCAGACCTCGGTACAAAAGGGGTTCAGATCGCACATGTGACATTGCACGTGGGGGCAGGAACCTTTCAACCGGTGAAAGAAAGCGATGTCAGAAAGCACAACATGCACGAAGAAGTGTTCATGGTGGATCGTTCGCTTATTCAATCGTTACGCAATGCGAAACGAAGGATCGCGACAGGTACGACCTCACTTCGTGCGATCGAGAGTTTGTATTGGATGGGCGTGAAAGCAGCTACCGGAGCTGAGAATGTACTCGAGCTAGGGCAGTTTGAATACGAAGATCTGCCCGGAGATATGTCGTACGGGGAAGCCCTTGGAGTTTTGGATGACTACTTAAAGCATCGTGATCTGGAACAGTCCAGAGCTAGCACCGCCATCATGATCATGCCCGGTTATAAGATCCAAAGCATTTCAGGTTTGATCACCAACTTCCATTTGCCAAAATCTACTTTGATCATGCTCATCGCATCTTGGGTGGGAAATGACTGGCGCAGGATCTATCAGGAAGCATTGGACAATGGTTATCGATTTCTCAGTTACGGCGACAGCAGTCTGTTGTTTTAAGCTCCTAAAAGTGTCGTTTAAAGAATTATGACGACTTCCTGTAGAACTACAATTCTTTAAGAATTGGTCCGTTCTTATTTTCCCGACTTACCAATAACCAATGAAACGCGTTCTCGTATTTTTTGCTCTGGCGCTGGCTTTTTCTTATTCATTTGGACAAGATGCTTCGCTGAAAGGCAAGGTGATCGATGAGAACTCCATGCCTCTCGCCTTCTCATCTGTTGTAGTCGTTGAACTTGCCGACACGACCAATTTGAGTTTCTCCCTTACAGATGACCAAGGCTATTTCACATTTAAAAAATTAAACGAGGGTAAGTATTCTTTACAGATCCTGCGTAACGGATTCGACCTCTTCGAAGATACTCTGGAAGTGTCCGGTGAGATGGATCTTGGAAATATCGGAATGGTCAAATCTGACATCACATTGGAGGAAGCCATCGTAAAGGCAAAGCGAATCCCGATCGTATTCAAAGGTGATACGGTGGTTTACAACACGAACAGCTTCAACACCAAGGCAAATGCCACGGTGGAAGATATGCTCAAGGAGCTACCGGGTATCTCTGTAGACAAGAACGGAACGGTTCGCACGCAAGGAGAGAATGTGGTGAAAGTTTTGGTGAACGGAAAAGAGTTCTTTGGAGATGATCCAACCAAAGCCACTCAGAATATCTCTGCAGATGCAGTGGATAAAGTGGAAGTGCTGGATCGAAAAACGGATGAGACGGAGTTCAAAGGAATCGACGACGGGACACGCGAGAAGGTGATCAATCTGGTACTCAAAGAGGATGCGAACAAGGGCTATTTCGGGAAGATCGAGGCCGGTGCCGGAACGGATGAAACCTATCGCGGTAAGTTCACACTTAACAAGTTCAATGAGGACAACCAGTACACCATCATAGGGAACATGAACAACCTCAACCAGAATGGTTTCGACTGGCAGGAGTATTTCCGGATGTTAGGTGGACCAAATGGGGTCACCCTTGGTCAGCGAACCTATTGGTTTGGTCAGAATGAATGGCTAGGGCAGAATCAGCAAGGTCGCCAGACCAATGCTGTGATCGGTTCGAACATGAATGTCAAAGCAGGTAAGAAAGGAACTCTCAATGCGAGTTATTTCTTCATGGATAGAAGCAACAATCTGGAGAGTAATACGACCGGAGAGAACTTCTTGCCATCGACCACGATCTATAATGTTTCCGGGAGAAATGTAAAATCCGAAAATGGTCAGCATAAGCTGACAGCCTTATACCGTCTGAACAGAGACACCTTAAATTTTATTCGTTTGCAGGGGGAGATCAGCAGTGTATTCGGACAAGACGACGCTACCGGCGTGAGCATCAACTCCGGACCGGAGGATAACTTGATCAACCATACGATCACAAATGATCTGCAGATCAAATCCAACTTGAACTATAAAGGAAAAGCATGGTACATGCGAAAGTTCAAGAAGAACAAGAATGTACTGAGCTTTGAGACAGGCTTTGATAAAAATACCGCATTAGACACGTCACAATGGGCGAATTTGGTCTCAACCGAGGCATTGAAACCCACTATCAGGTTACCACTTGAATGGGCAGATGACAAACGAGGCACGGGATTCCAGCTCTACAATGCTGCATCCTTCACGTATAGCTTACCTGATAGCAACAAATACTATCTGACATTGAGAATTGAGAACAGGATCGGGAATGA
>VMDK01000122.1 GCA_008080835.1 Sphingobacteriia bacterium
GATCGAGGTTACAGCAGGAAGCAGGCTACTTATATTCGGCGGAGAGCCATTCCCTGAAGAGCGCTACCTCCTGTGGAACTTCGCCTCTTCAAGCAAAGAAACCCTGCAACAAGCCCGGTCTGATTGGGAAGCTCGGAAGTTCCCAAAAGTGCCCGGAGACAGCACGTATATCCCCTACCCAGGAGCGAAGTGACTTCACCAATTTGATTGGAATTTCATACCTTTCTCCCAAATAGGATAAAGGTGGATTTTCTGGAAGAACTGGACGTTGATCTAAAGACATTTATCATGATCCTCGTGATCGTGATCGGGGCGATCATTCTCACGCGATTCCTGCGCTGGTTGATCACGAAATCGTTTGATGCTGCTTCCCTCAAGCTTGAAGTGGACCCAACGCGATACAAATTCCTGAAGAATGCCGCGTCACTGGTGGTTTGGGTTTTGGCAATTGCTGCGATCACTTTGCTCATACCCAGATTGCGCGGATTGGCTATCTCTTTATTCGCCGGTGCAGGAATTTTAGTAGCTATTCTGGGATTTGCTGCTCAGCAAGCATTCTCAAACATCATTAGTGGGATATTCATTGTGATGTTCCGTCCATTCCGGGTAGGCGATCTGATCAAGGTTGGAACCATGGACTATGGCGTAGTAGAGGACATCACTTTACGGCACACCGTGATCAAGAGCTTTCAAAACAAAAGGATCATAATTCCGAACTCTGTGGTAAGCGACGAGTACATCACCAACGATAGCATCGGTGATTCTCGGATCTGCCGATTCGTCGAATTTGGAATCAGCTATGACAGCGACCCGGAATTGGCAACCAGTATCATGCAGGAAGAAGCTGAGAAACATCCTAAGGTGATAGATGGTCGGACGGAAGAGGAGATCGAGGCAGGTGAACCAAAAATCCTCGTCCGAGTGATCTCGTATGGTGACTTCAGCGTTTTACTCCGAGCTTATGTGTGGGTCATGGATCCTATGGATGGATTTCAAATGCATAGCGATCTCAATAAAGGCATCAAGACACGATTTGACGCTGAAGGGATCGAGATTCCGTTCCCATATCGAACCATTGTTTATAAGAACGACCTCCCTCCTAACGCAGGTTCTGACACGAAGGCGAGTTAATGAAAAGGCCAACGAACTTATCTGTGATGTCATCAAAGGCCGGATTGCCTCCCGGTACTCTGATCCATGTAGGGAACAAACTCACCAATGATGTAAAGATTACTGTGATGAACTACAGTGAGACTGTCTTTGAGCAAGTCGAAGTAAGTACGGCCCAGGAAGCACATGACCTGAATCGGCCGGATTGCGTGAGCTGGATCAATGTAGATGGTTTGCACGACATCAAGTTGATCGAAGAACTAGGAGAACTTTTTGGACTACATCATCTGTTATTGGAGGATGTGTTGAACACCACACAACGCCCGAAAGAAGAAGACTTTGACGACTACATTTTCCTTACATTGAAAATGTTGGGATTGAGTCCAAATGGCAGGGACATAATCAGCGAGCAGGTGTCGTTCGTTCTTGGTGACGGTTGGGTGCTCTCCTTTCAAGAACAGGAAGGCGACATATTTGAGCCCATGCGTGGAAGGCTAAAGGAGAAAGTTGGCATCACGAGAAAGCATGGAGCCGATTTCCTATTGTACCGCTTGGTTGACACGGTGGTCGATCATTATTTCATCATCATTGAGTATTTGAGTGGAAGTGATCGAGCGATTGGAAGCAGATGTTTTGGAGGAGTCTGATCGAGAAGCACTGCGCGAGATACAGCGCTTGAAAGGAATGATAAGAGATCTTGGACGATCCATCCGTCCGTTGCGAGAAGCCGTTTCGGGACTACAGCGCGATGGCAATGTACATGTGACCACATTCACACGGAGGTATCTTCGGGATGTGTTCGAGCATATCATCCAGGTCGGTGAGAATTTGGACATCCACCGAGATACCCTTAGCAGTGTAATGGAGTTGTATCTATCCGGTGAAAGCAACCAGACCAATCAGGTCATGCAGGTTCTTACTATCATTGCAACCATATTCATCCCGCTGACTTTCATTGCTGGCATATATGGCATGAACTTCGACAACATGCCGGAGCTGCACTGGAAGTACTCCTATGTGACTGTCTGGACAGTGATGATCCTGATCATTATCAGCATGATCTACTATTTCCGCAGGAAGAAGTGGCTCTGAAAAATGAGATTTCACAGTTATCGCCGACTGAGCGCGCTTTGACTTGATATTCGAACAACCCTATTGTATCTTGATGGCGGTCTCTACTGAGGCCAACGGATAAATTGTAAAAAGTTATGAATACAGATAGATCAACCGAAGAACGCGTTCGAGCAAAACTAAATGAATGGAAAGCAAAGTTGGAACAATTGAATGTTCAATTGCACTTGGGTGCGGACGAGGCAAAAGATGAATTCGAGAATCAAAAGCACAACTTGCACGATTGGCTGAACAGCGCTGAGCAAAAGCTTGACCGATCGAAAAAACTCACTAAGGAAACGATCGCAGATTTGAGAGGAAAGATGGATGAACTTCGAGTTCAAGCGAACTTGGGAGTTGCAGAGGGTAAAGATGCACTCAAGGAGCAACAGGACAACCTGAACAAAGGTATCCGTTCGTTGCGATCCAGATTTAAAGATGCATACAGTGACGTGAGTGACGAAATAGATGATATGTCAGAAGAAGCTCGTGAGAAACTCGACGATTTTCACACACGATTCGATCTCTTCCGACTCCAGATGCATCTGGGCAAAGAAGAGGCCAAAGAAGAATGGGAACGTCGCAAAAAGGAACTTTCCCAAAAACTGAAGGATATTGATTCGAAGGTTGACTCTGCAGCAAAACAGGGTTCTGAAAAACTTGACAACTTTTCCGGTGAGATTTCGGATGCCTGGAATCACTTTCTAAAAGCATTCAAATAATGTGAACACCGTTGCACTACCTTGGAGCTATATTTGACCTGGCTCAATTGTCGCTCCATTGTTCTGGCAACGCTTAAAACGAATCTGGTTCCCTGTTGTCGCTGCGCAATTCACGTTGCTAGTGGCGTACGGTCGGCTGTACCGCTATTTGATCAACCATTCTGTTCTGGTCAAATTCGACTGGATCTGGATGGATCTGGTATTCCCGGCATTGATCGTTGCCATCATTCATTTTGTCGTTCTCAATAGAGGGATACGACTGCTTAAATTCAATTATTTAAGCTCAGACTGGAAAGAGATCTACCACATCATTGCTTTCGCTACAGTCGCTGTTCCAACGATCATTGCTACGCACTATCTGAAAAACTCCGAGGGAGAGCTTATATATGTTGACCATCCACAGGAGGTCTTGAATTCTGACACAGAACGTTTTTTCAGAATACCCTATTTCAGTCTCGATAAGGGTAACGGCGGCATATACTATGAGGTCCGCAATAGTGGAAAATACAATCAGCACTTGTCGTTTGGGGCTTTCATTTGTAGTCCGTTAAAGTTCCAGGATTCTATCAGTTCTGACAAAGTGTGGGTAGGAGTCCGATATTACGACAAGATCTCCAGTCGGAGCGATTCCGCCGTGAGAGAAGAACGGTTTCAACAATTTGCCGCAGAATCCAGGGAGAAGTACAGAAAGGCTCCATCTCAAAGGGTTCGGTACTTTGAGATGGTGCTTACCGGAAGGGAACGCAACAACTATCTTGAAGCCATTGATATCTCCCGGATCGAAGTCGGATCAAGAGACTCCATCTTGATCCTTGAAATGGAGTACGAGCCTTTCAACGAGCGAGGTGAGCGGACCTTGGCCTGGTTGTATCATGTGACCATCGGATCCGATATTCTATGGTTTCTCATGTTGATATTACCGGGAATAAAGGATAGAGAAACGGCTGCTGAAAAGAGTTCGAGAAAACGGATGAACGCGGATATGTGGAAGATCCTGACACCTTCTAAAGAGTTGCTCGTCATTCCGATAGTATTTCACCTCAATCTGCTCGTATTTCTGGCCATGGTCATCAGCGGTGTGAGTTTAGTCCACCCCAGTTCAGCCGATCTGATCCAATGGGGAGCGCTGTTTAAACTGCTGGTACAAGAAGGTGAATGGTGGAGGATGATCACTTGTGCTTTCTTGCATGCAGGAGTACTACATCTGATCCTTAATCTCGGCGTTCTATTGCTGACCGGAGTATTCATAGAATTCAATATGAGTAACCTTAGTCTGGCCATTACCTACCTCCTCTCCATACTTGGAGGAAGTGCTGCGAGCTTATGGTGGAATACGGCAACGGTTGCCGTTGGCGCTTCGGGAGCCATTTTTGGCATTCTCGGCTGTATACTGGTTCTGGCATTGCGAAACCGTTTTGAAGGTGTTGACCGCTCGTATCTGGTGCGAATGGTGACCATCTATATTGGTATTAATTTGTTGTTCGGCCTCTCCGGTGGGATCGATAACGCTGCCCACATAGGTGGTCTGACAACAGGCGCCATTTGTGGCTTTTTTGTAAGCTTTTTTAAGTCGCCTATTAAAACCAACTGATGCATTAAATTTGATGTATCATGGCGTTTAGTGAATTCATGGCCGATCGAGTGAGACAACACCTCAGAGGAAAGGGGCAACTCGAAGAAAAGAAGATGATGGGGGGCTTGATCTTCATGCTCAACGACAAGATGTGTGTCGGGCTTGATATTGATAAAGCAACAGGTACTGACCGACTCATGGTCAGAGTGGGTAAACTCCCGTATCAGGAATTGCTGAATTCTCATGGATCCAGAAAGATGGATTTCACAGGTAAGGAAATGCGAGGATTCTTGTTCATAGACCCGGAAGGGTTTGACAAAGATGAAGACTTACTTTACTGGATCGAGCGTGCATTGGATTTCAACAAACTACTCATTGAACAGAGCCAATAAATGAATTTTGAATAGATGAAGCGACTCTCCTCTTTAAGATCATTGGCAATCTTGATCCTACTGGGTTTTGGTTTGCCTCTAACTTCAGCTCAAACAGCGGGAAGTCTTGATCTTTCCTATGGAAATCAGGGACGCACGAATGTAGGTGACAGAATTTTCCCAATATCCGCAGTGGAAGCTGACAATGGGAGCGTTGTAGTTGCCGGGTTCAAATTTCCTTGGACTGAATTCCCATACCTCAACATGTTTGATTCTTCGGGTAAAGCTGTTTCTGCCTTCGACCCCTCGGAGATCACAGACCGAACTGATCTCGGCTCTATTGATGACATCACGGTAGATGCTTCTGGCAAACTGGTCATGTACTGCAATAAGGGCTTTGTGATCCGTGTCCATATGGATGGTAGTTTAGACACCACGTTCGGGGATAAGGGTTTTACCAGGATCCATCTGTTCGACACGACCAAGAGTGCTTGGAAAAATGCCGAACAAACCGTGAACGTGATCAAAACAGAGCCGCTGAGTGGACATATTTTCCTTGGGGGGTCTGTGTCAAATACTTCGGACCGCTCCAGACCGGTCATTGCTTGCTTGAAGGATGATGGTAGTATCAATCGATTCTACGGGAATAACGGAATATCCGAGGTGATCGTCAAGGATCTTGACACCCAATACGTTCACAATATCTACGATCTCATTGCCATGGGTAATGGCAAAGTGATCGGTATTGGAAATCGGGACTTCCCGAGTTTGAACTGGGACTCTGACTACTGGGCTTGCCGACTTCATAAGGACGGTAGCCCCGATGGCACATTCAACAACGATGGAGTAGCTGTTTTCAATGGATCATTCAACGGAAATGATGTGGCGAAATCCGCTATCCTGAATCCAAATGGTTCCTTCATTTTTGCCGGAGGCGGTTACACCACTACTCTGCGCTACGATTTCACAATTCAGGAATTGACATCCGGTGGATCGATCGGTACCCTTGCATTCAAATCCGATTTTGGAACGGGTCGGGAAGATATTGCGGAAGTCATCATAAAGGACGATGAGGGCCGCTTATTGATCATCGGCAATAGCGATTCGGAAGTTGCAATGTGTCGATTCTCGTCAAGTGGTGACATCGATGAAGGCTTCGGGAATAGCGGCCGAGTGCTTGACGACAAAATGGAATGTGTGGATGCACTGATCGATGACCGTGGAAGAATAATCGTAGTGGGTTCCGCTTCGAATGGGCTGATCATTTCACGCTATCTCGGTGAGAGCAAACCCCAATTGGATGATATTGACTTGATCTGGCCGGCGCAGTTTTCGCGCGGAGTAGAATTCGATAAAATAGAGTTCTCTTGGGATGAGGCTTTTCTGGCCACAGGATACGAATTCGTGATCGATAGCTCGCAAGGATTCAGTGAGAGTCCGATCACTCGCCATACGACCGGAACAACAGTGGAATTGACAGATCTCACAACGGCTACGACCTATTTTTGGAAAGTCAGGGCTTATACGCAATCGGATACCGGGACGTGGAGCCCTATTTGGGATTTCACTACAGATGAAGAACAAACAGGATCTGTCGCAGCTCTCAATTCAGAACGGATCAGCATCTACCCCAACCCGGCAAAGACAGAGCTTATCGTGGAAATGCCGCAATATGACGTGCGCTCGTACCTCATTTATTCGAATCTCGGCAATTTGATACAAGCAGGTGGTCTCCAAAGAGGAAGGAATGTCATTGACTTCAACGGTCTGGTTCCGGGAGTGTACCATTTGCAGATCGAGAATGCTCATCATAGGTTGATCATTAGCAAGCCTTAACATGGAAGAAGGTCTCAAAGAAAAAACCGGACATGATCTGGGATACTGGATCGATGTAGTTAAGAAAAGCGGTATTGCAAAGCACAAGGCCATTATTGACCACTTGAAGTCTGAACATGGTTTCACGTATGGCTATGCGAATTTCGTGGCGCTTAAAAGTAGACAAGCTGATGCAGCATCCTTTGATGACGAGCAGCTCGTAGATGATCAGTACAAAGGCAAAGAGGCCCTAAAACCGATCTACGAAAAACTAATGTCGGCGATTCAGCAATTTGGAAATGATGTTAAAGTGGCACCCAAGAAATCCAGTGTCAGCCTTATCAGAAAACATCAGTTTGCACTCATTAAGCCTGCTACGAAAACGAGAATCGACCTGGGTTTGAAAATCAAAGACAAACAGACTGAAGGACGGTTAGAAGATTCAGGTCCGTTTGGGACCATGTGTACGCACAGGGTCAGGATCAGTGAAAGCGATGAGATTGACCACGAACTCCTCGGCTGGATCCGTGAAGCTTACGAACGTTCCGTGTAAGTCAGTTCTCAGCTCAGGTTGTTCACATGCACATCCATTTGAGGGAATGGAATGCCGATATCTTCTCGATCAAATGCTTTTTTCACTTCTTCTGTCATGTAGGCATAAACCGTCCAGTAGTCTTCTGTTTTACACCAAGGCCTCACGGCAAAGTTCACTGAGCTGTCTGCCAGCTCTGTAACCATGATATCTACCGGTTGCTCATGATCAATATGCGGACAACCATCCGCTACATCCTGGATCACTTTTCGTGCCTTATCAATATCATCTGCATAACCAATACCAAAGATCATAGGCACTTTGCGAGCCGGGTTAGCTGTGAGATTCTCCAATGGTGAAGATGTGATCTTGCCGTTAGGTATGATGATGATCCGATTGTCAAGCGTGGTCAGTATGGTATTGAAGATCTGTATCTCCTTTACTCTTCCTGAGTAACCATTGGTGACAATAAAATCTTCTACGCGGAATGGTCGGAAGATCAGTATGAGAATACCTGCAGCCATATGCGACAAGTTACCCTGCAAAGCCATGCCGATGGCCAATGTGAGGGCACCCAGGATCGCAACAAAGGATGTTACTTCCAGACCAAACATTGAAGCAGCGCTCAGTAAGACCAGGATCTTGATCATGATAGATACGAGGGAGGCCAGGAAGGGCACTAAACTGACATCTATCTCGCGCGCTTCGAGGATCTTTCGAACTCTGCGGCTCACGATCCCGGCCAGCCAGAATCCTATGACAAGTGTGATTAAAGCGCCTGCTACTTTGGGAGCATACGACACTAACATTGAAATGATCTCTTCTATATTGATATCCATAAGTTCTGAGAATTTTCTTTGAGGCCACGAAGGTAAAATTGAATCCTGCAATAGCCAATTGTGAATAATGGTCCTTTGCGATTAAAAGCAAAAGCGCCACACATCCATATTTCGGACATGTGGCGCAGTGTAAACAACAATCCTGTTAAGGGTCTATGTGCATGGCTTACTCAAACTTTCGACTAGTCCATGCAGAGAGTTTCCAGTGATACGTTTCCAGATCCTTGATCATCTTATTGCACATATATATGGTTCCGACATCACCATTCTTACTGGCTTTTTCGTGCACTTCAAACATCGTTTCGGTCAACTTCTCGATATCACCGATGATCTCGTACATCATGTATTCGGCGCTCTTCTCGTGTGAAGTTTCCTCCACGATTGAATTTCGCAAATATGCGGATATGCTGACCTCAGGGTTCTGACCAAAGACCCGGATACGCTCCGCTATATCATCGATCTCTCTCAGGCCTTTTTCATACATGTCCTGTGTGATGTCGTGAACATCAAGAAAATCGCTTCCGACTACGTTCCAGTGGAAACTTTGAAGTTTGTGAAAGAAAACCTGATACGTGCAGAGTGTCTTATTCAATGCATTGACGATCTCTGCAGTCTCCATCTTCTGAAATCCTAAACGTTTCGAAACATATTCTTTGATTATTGTTTTTTCCATAATTATATATTGTCTATTTTTAGTTTTGATTAATTATAAGTTATCTAAATACAATCTCGTAGTATTCAGAGACGTAATTAAATCTAAATTAAATTGTAAATGACTGTATATAAATACGATACAATTGACGGAAACTATGAACAGCAAGCCCTGATCGGGCTAGAATGCTTCAGAATATTATTGTTTACTCATCTGGTAATAGTATAACATATTCTACTGAAGAATACAAATTAGGAGCCTATTTGTTTTAGAATTTATTCTGAATGTGACTATTCATGATTAATTATATTGCATAGCATATGGAAATATCAGATGCGCGAGTTGAAATCCCTCTGGCAAAACAGCGCTTAAGGACGCTGGTCTATATCTGCGCTCTTGTTGTGGCTTTTTCGGCTTATTGGGTATTGAGCGGTCACCGTACTAACGCCACTGCAATATCAATAACAGGTGCTTTGGCTCTCGTAGCTGTGATCGTAGGTCTGAAGAGGGTCCGGAAAGAGACTACCGGACTGATCATTGACAGCACCGGCATCTCCAATTTCTCCTCAGATGTAGGAAGCTTTGAAGTTGGATGGGACCAAATCACAGCATTCAAGACAGTCTGGGTCTATCAGAGCCCCTACATCATGATCATGGTAAAGGATCCTGAACTTCTGATCTCGCAGAAACGCGGATTGCCTGCATTTCTCATGAGATCTAACTACAAATTATATGGAACACCATTGAACATTGCGCTATACAGCCTCCAATATGATGGTGATGACCTTTTAGAAAAACTGGAGGCGATCCTGGAGGCTCGTCTCAATAACAGCGAGTCCAGTTGAGCGCTCTTTCTCAATTCAATTTAGATTTGCAAGTTCATGACCAGACGCAAGAAAATAGGACTCGCCCTTGGTGGAGGAGCCGCACTAGGACCGGCCCATGTTGGTGTTTTAAAGGCATTTGAGGAGAAAAATATAGAGATCGACATGATCGCAGGCACCAGTGTTGGAGCCTTGGTCGGTGCATTGTATGCATTCGGCATGGAGATCGATGATATGATCAAGGTGTCGAGTGACTTGAACTGGTTTGATATTACGGAGCTCACGCTTTCTAAATTCGGTGTTCTCTCCAATGCTAAAATGAAGCGATTTCTCAAAAAGCACATTGACGACGTGCATTTTGAGGATGCCAACATTCCATTATCAGTGGTAACGACTGACATCACATCCGGTGAAAAGTTTGTGATCGAAGAAGGAAATGTTCTGAATGCCGTTATCGCCAGCGCATGTATACCCGGAGTATTTGTTCCGGTAAGATTTGAGGATCGTCTGCTCGTCGATGGTGGGATCAGTGAGAACGTGCCTGTCTCTCCACTGGTTGCGAAAAAAGCGGACTTGATCATCGGGGTTGATCTAAATGCCAACGTGCCGAAACGAAAACCGAGCAATATCATTGACGTCATTGTAAACAGCTTTGAATTCATGCTGATGAGTGCTGCCAGAGAGCAAGTAAAAAAGGCCGATCACTTGATCACTCCGGACCTTTCAGAATTCAGTGTAACCAGTACGCGGAATGCGAAGAAGAAGATCCAGATCGGTTATGAAAGCGCTTTGAAGGTCCTGAATAAAATCTGATCACCCATTGGTGATTTCGTCTCTTCTGAATACTGCTATTCGCTCTATCAGATCCAACGGTAAAGGTTCATCATACTTGAATTTGATCGCTCCCTTGGAGGTCTCATATTGATCTAATTCTTCCTTGAATAGAGTGATTGCAGACGGAGTTGGATAGAAACCTATATGCCCTTCATATGCCGCATAATAGATTATTACACTTTTCAAGCGAATGGCCGGCATGTTATAGCTGATACACTCTTGGGCCTCAAGAATACATTCCTGCAAGCGACTTCGAATGCGTGTCAGAATTGATTTGCTGTGCGTTGGTGCACGGTCAATGTATTGATCTATGTTCTGAAATTTCATGACGATAGAGGCTCAGTGTCATTATCTTCCTTAAACAATGTAAATGCAGCTTGAATCAGATCTCCACAGATCATTTTCATCAAGTGGTTATCATTTACCAGAGAAGAGGCCATGCGAGAATCGATCTCTTTTGAAATGATCAATTCGTCCAATTCCCCACCAAGGATGAGATCTTGCACCTGGAGCTGCTGACCCAGATCTTCAAGCTGTTGCAATGCTGTCTTCCCATCGTTCTTAATGGCATGGATCCTGCGAAGCACCTTGGCTATGTTACGACGAATGCTATTGTACTGTTCATGCATAGCATCATTATCTCCTCCCATGTACAGGTTCAAGTTGTTGCGCATGAGTTCGGATCGCTTGATGGCATCCACCGCTTTGCGATCAGACGTCAATATCGCGTTGAGCTGCTGAACCTGAGCTTCCGATAATTTGAGCTCTGAATGGATCTGTATTCCATAAGCAATGATATCACTATACAACTCCTTGATCTTGGCTGAATACGTGTTGTCGACATCCACTTCTATGACCTCTTCAGATCTTTCTATCACCTCTCTTGTCCCTTCTTCCTGAAAGAGGAATTTTCGATGCATGTTTAAGGCATGCGCAACCAATTCTGTGACCGGTCCAAGTAAAATATGACGGCTTTCTTCGCGCAAAGCTTGTATTGCTGATTCCGGATAAGCCAAAGCATTCTCATTGATAAACCGGGTTACCGGTGCAGCCGGTGGAATTTGCTTTTCAGGTATCAGTCGGGTCACCGAACGCTCGATCAAACCTATGAAACCGGCTAGCAGAAACACATTGGCAATATTGAAGGACATATGAAACACCGTCAAACCAAGTGGAGTTCCGGTAGCACCTACTACATCTGTGCCTTCTACCCAACTTACTATGAGATCGACCAGATGGAGAAACGGATAGAACAGCACGAGCATCCATAATACTCCGACCACATTTATCCATATATGTGCCAGAGCAGTTCTACGAGCATGGATATTTGCCACAAACGCGGCGATGTTGGCTGTAATGGTCGTACCTATATTCTCCCCAAGCACCATGGCAGCTGCCAGATCAAAGGGGATCCAGCCTTGATGGCACATCAGCAACGTAACGGCCATGGTAGCACTTGATGATTGCAGCAGGAGTGTCAGAATGGTGCCGATGAGCAGGAACAGCAGAACCGATCCATATCCCATATGCGTATAACTCTGCACCACTTCGAGCATTTCGGGATGATCCGATATATTTGGTAAGCTCTCCTTGAGATACTCAAGGCCAATGAAAAGCAGAGCAAAGCCAACGACAAAACCACCCCAATTCTTTACTTGGGTATTTTTTGAAAGAGAGAACACAAAACCGAATCCAACGAGAGGCAGAGCCAATTGCTGCATACTCCACTCAAATCCGAAGAGTGTGATGATCCAGGCAGTCGTTGTGGTCCCGATGTTGGCACCCATGATCACCCCTATACTTTCTCTCAGGGTCAGAAGAGCGGCATTCGAAAAACTGACCACCATGACTGTTGTCACAGAACTGGACTGCATGGCAGATGTGATCAACACACCTACCAAAATGGCGGTCACCTTATTCCCGGTGGCACGAGCCAGTATCCTTCGCAACCCTCTGCCTGCCAGGTTCATCAGGGACGTGCTCATTTGTCGCATCCCGAACAGGAAAAGTCCGAGAGCCCCAAAGAGTATAAGGATATCCCAAAATGTGTAATCCACCCGTCGGAATTGAACAATTAATGATCGGACAATTTACGTTGCCGATGAATCCCTTCAAAACTGATTTCCTTCATGCTAATTCTATTATAGATTTGAAAAGACCAACCTTACTCTCTCACGCGTGAAAAATTTCAAACGATATCATCTCCTTCTAATCCTATTCCTTGGGCTCTATTCAGGTTGCAGCACTGCTCAGCATTCAGGGATCAAATCAGGACCTATGGTGGCATACTCCACCATGAAAGAAGTGATGGTTTGGGTGCAAACGACGAAAGATGCCTCGGTGAGAATCCAATACTGGCCCGTAGGTGTTCCGGAAGCAGGGCACTTCAGTGCCACTGTGAAAACTGATCGAGACAATGGATTCATCGCGCATTGTATCGCAGATTCACTGGAACCCGGAGTAGAATATGAATACACTGTGTATCTCAACGACATGGAAATGGAGATTCCACACGAATGCACTTTTCGGACGCAACAAATTTGGAAATGGAGAGGAGATGCACCTGATTTCTCTTTTGCGACGGGTAGCTGTCTGTATGTGAATGAACCCAAATACGATCGTCCCGGGACACCCTATGGTGCGGGTTATGAAATATTCAAAAGCATCAATTCACTCAAACCGGACTTCTTCCTTTGGCTAGGCGACAACACGTATTTGCGCGAAGCAGATTGGAATAGCAGATCGGGGATTGATCACCGTTATGCCCATACACGAGCGCTGAGCGAGCTACAACCTTTGCTTGCTCGAACACCGAATTATGCGATCTGGGATGACCACGACTTCGGTCCGAACAACTCGGATCGCAGTTACCATTTGAAAGAACACACTTCGAGCACCTTCCGAAATTATTTCCCTGCTCCTGATCGCATATTCGACCGGGGCGTTACACATTTCGTGCAATGGGCGGATTGCGATTTCTTCATGTTGGACAATCGATATTGGCGCAGTCCAAACAACCGCTCTGATCTGGAATCTCCAACCATCCTGGGTGAAGAGCAGATCGAATGGTTACTGGATGCTCTGGTGAACAGTCAGGCTTCATTCAAGTTCATCGCTATGGGTGGACAGTTCCTTTCTACTTCTGCTCACGGTGAGCATTATATCAATGTCGCTCCATCGGAAAGAGCCTTCCTGCTTGAAAAGATACATGTATTGAAGATCGAAGGTGTGATCTTCCTGACAGGCGATGTCCATTTCTCGGAGATGAGTACTCTGGTTCGAGATGGTGCCTATCCCCTGCACGAATTCACTGCCTCTCCCCTTACGTCGGGAATTCATCAAGGTGACAAAAGTAAAAATACCCTGCAGGATGTTGAAACCGTCACCGAGCAAAGGAATTTTATCAGATTCGACATATCCGGTCCACTAAAGCAAAGAACACTTCGTGCTGAGTGTTTCAGTTCCGGTGGCAAACTGCTCTGGACACGATCCATTAAGTCTCAGGAACTTCGGCACTGATCAAATAATTACTTACTCATTACTAGACACTTATGAATCAATATGATAGTAATACTACTATATTTGCAAACATTTAAAACAATATCAAAGTAAGTCTGTTGTACCAGTAATCAAGATATAAAAGACCTCATTTCTCAATTGCAGATCCAGGTAAACGAGAAGATCTTTTTAAAGGATCCCAACTCATCTGAATTAGGTCGTAAGATCGTC
>VMDK01000125.1 GCA_008080835.1 Sphingobacteriia bacterium
CCATGCCCTTGTGGATACTACAATCACCCTAGGAAAACATGCTCCTGCAGTCCTCAACAAGTGGAACGCTATCTGAGCAGGATTTCAGGACCTTTAATGGATCGCATAGATATCCATATTGAAGTTGCTCCAGTGGAGTACGATGAATTACGTGAGAATTCTTCAGGAACTTCAGAAACATCCGAAGTGGTTCGCGAAAGAGTTCGACGTGCCAGAGCTACACAACGCGAAAGATATTCAGGAATTCGTGGAATGTATGTGAATGCTCAAATGGAAGCTCGGGACCTCCGGAAATTCTGCCGATTAAATCTCAACTCCGGGCAGCTGCTCAAGAAAGCGCTGGAATCTCTTCAACTATCCGCACGAGCATATGATCGCATATTGAAAGTGTCCAGAACCATTGCTGATCTTGAAGGCAGCGTCGATATACAGACTTCACATATTTCCGAAGCCATTCAATACCGAAGTTTGGACAGGTCTAACTGGGGAAAATAAACCTTATCCCACTCATTGATTCATGACTGAACCCACGAGATCTCGACCATTTCTTGCGTGCTCATAGGCGATGACACGTCGTTTCAAATTAACCAATTGGTCTATCAATGCAGGACGTTCCGTCCAATACAGGTCATGACCTCGACCGGGGAATATGTGAATCTCATTGGATTTCGCATTGACGGATCGTTTACTGGCCACTTTTGAATTTGTCGGATAGACCAATCCATCATCTGCACCATGCAAGAACACGATATGTGAACGGATCTTGCTCCAGCCATCCTCGATCTTGGTCAGAGCAGCCCGATGACTAAGCTTTTCTTCATTCGCCATGCGAATAGTAGTAGGAAGAAGATTCGCGATCCACTGTGGTTTAGTCCAATGGGTGAACTTGTAAGTTGTTTCCTCTCCGGGTATAAGTGAGCTACTTTGAAAGATCACTCCATCCACTTCATCGCCCAGGTCCATAGCTGCCTTCGCAGCGACCGGACCTCCATAGCTTGAAGCAAGCATGTATACACCGTTACCCTCGTCTATCTCCCGGATCACCTCCTCAACAAGCTCTGCCTGGATTTCAATATCCGGTTCTATGGTACCAAAATTGGAGAAACCATATCCCGGACGATCGACGGCCACAAGGCGGTATTCCGACCTAAGCGTGCTGTCGCGGAAAAATGCCTTCCAAAATGCGGACGAACTTGGTGATCCATGGATCATGATCAGAGCAGGCTTGGATTTAGATCCTGCCCAAACGTAGCGCATCACGCGATCTGCATACTCCACTCGGTCGACCTCATACGATTCATATCCTTCACTCTCAAAGAGTTGAGTGAACGATGAATCAGAGGAACGGAATTCACTGAACTTGTAAAAAGCCATCATCAACCCGATGAAGATGATCAGGAAGTAGTATCGCTTTTTCTTGTAGATAGCATGTGCCATGTGATGTACAAACAAAGGTAAAACGCACTATCCCTTAAAATGTCCATAGAGTTATGTCAATTCACGGTAGAAGTGCACTTTTTCTTGACCAATGCACAAAATCTTCACTGTAGTAGTGCTCGATCTCATATTGGTCCATGAACTCTTTATCAAAGCCGGGATTGCCTCTTAGCGGCATGATCAAATGCTCCGGTTCCTGCAACATGATTCGGGAATACTCCGCTTCGTTATCGATCCCAAATGCTTTGATATGAGCACTGTCGAACATCAAAGTATTGTGCACATAGCGCTGCATGGGCTCCTTGTCGAACAACAAATAGAGGACGTTCGCTTGCTGGATATATATCTTGTCCTTTTCACCAAGTTCACCCTGCAGCTCTTGATTGATCTTTCTGAACTCCGGATCTCGATACCGATCAAGCTGACTGTATTGAGACCACATAGCTGCAAAAACAAGCAAAGCTGTAACTCCTGCCATTCTCGTCCAATGCTCAAACAACCATTTCCCAGATAGCCTGATGGTCGCAGCTGCCGCCAACAAAGCCAGAGCCGGTATAGCTTGAATGTAGTAATGAAAGAATCGCTTTCCCGTCATGAAGATCGCTATCCAGGCAAAAGCAAGCCAGAGTGCATAGAGCAGCATTTCCGTTCTTTTCAAAGTTTTCCTGAAGATGGCGATCAGGATTAGGAGAACGAAAGGTGCGAATGACAGTAGGAATTCACCAAAGAAGCTTACCCGTTCCATGATCCCCACCGGGTTGCTATACCTCGACGGAATGACGAAAGAAGCGAACAGGAATTCATCATAAGAGCCGATCGAAAAGTAATAAAGGTGACAAAGAGCAAATGGCACCAGCAATGCGATGAACGAAACACTCAAATCGCGAAGTACACAGATCCATCCTCGGTCTTTCCAATGGGAGATAATGTAGAATAGACCGAATGCGGTAAAGTCGAACAAAACGTGATACTTGATCACGAAACCTACACCCATGACCAGTCCGAACCATATGAATTTTAGGGTCTTGCCGGCTTTCAGTAGCAGGTAGAGGCCCCATGTACTGAATAAGATGAAGAATATCTCCGTATTTGACGCCCACGACCACTTGTGCAAGGAGATCATCACGATGAACAGAATAGCACCAAACGAACTAGACTTGTGGTCATGCCCTTGATGTCTTAGTATCCTATGGATGAAGTAGGCGGTCAGGGATATGAAAATGATGCCCAGGATCCTGACACCACAGACGTTGGTTCCAAATACTTTAATAGCTAGTGCAAACAAGGCGTAGATGCCAATCGGTTTCACATCGATATAAAACGTAAACGGGACAATGCCACGAAGCCATTCGTTGGCCATGACAAGATAGGTGCTGACGTCATGATCCAATTCCAGAACGGTGAATAGAAGGGATCTGACAATAGCTGTGATAAAAAAAAGGATCAGAAACAGACCGGGTTCTGAATTGAAAAACCGTCTGAATGCCGTCCTATCCATGATCATTCGGGTTGGTCGCAACCCCAGTTGGCTAGCTCATCGGAAGTCCATACACCAGGGAAGAAGATCCTTCTCTGATATTTGGGATGCATATATTTCTTCCAATCGCTGCCACCTGTCGCTTCTTTCGGTTCACCATCCGCTTCGAGATAGTGTCGTGCAGAATTGTAGTGAGCCATTACCCAAGTGATGTTCACCGTCCGGTCGAAGTGACGCATAGCTTTTTTCAACGCTTCGTCCTTCTGCACAGCGTCGGGCAGAGACAAAAAGCGTCTCCAGATATTCTTGTGTTCGAATTCTTCGGCGAGTGCAATGAATTTACGGCGATAGCGCTCTTCGAAGATCCGGAGTGTCGGAGTTTTCTTACCGGTTTCGTAATTCTTGCCCGCAGCCTGCCAGTACAAGTGGTCAACTTTTTCTTCCCAGCTACTGATCCTTGGCAATTTTTCCTTGAATCTAGCATCGATCAGGTTGTGCAGGTCTGTGGAGCAGATCTCGATCATCCGATATTGCCCGCTTTGAAATCCACTAGCCGGAGTGAGCGTGGTCCGAAATTTTAGGTACTGTTCTCGGGTCATCCCATCCTTCATGATGCTGAATGAGGATGTCAGCACATCAAAATATCGAGAGATGCGATTCAGACGATCTGAGAAGAATTCCGCACTCAGATCTTTTTCGGATGCGATCTGACCGATTTCGTGAAGGATCATTTTGAAAAGGAGCTCATTCACCTGATGATACATGATGAAAACACTCTCATCAGGCAGAACCGTTCTTGGTTTCTGAAGACTCAGCAAGGTATCCACCTCAATATAATCCCAGTAATTGATCGGTTTTGCCCAATAAAGACCTTCCAGAAATGTATTCGTATCGAGACCTGAATTGTCGTATTTATTCTTCAGTTTCTCGAGCCAGGCTATATGCTCGTCTTCCTGTGCTTTGTTCTCCATGGGTTCAAACTTATCATTTCATTTTCAATCCCAATTCACGAAGTCTCTCGTCCAGGAACTCTCCTGCACTGGTGTCTTCAAATTGCTTGGGATGTTCATCATTTACACAATTGGGCAAACAGCTCAGATCCATATCGCTGTTCGGGTGAAGAAAGAACGGTGTTGAATAACGCGGTTTCTTCAATTCTTCCAGATCCTCAGGATTCACAACTCGATGCTGAGTGGAGCGAAGCTTTCCATTAGTGAGCCGCTCCAGCATGTCACCGATATTGATGACGATCTCATCATTGGCCGGACTGACGTCTATCCATTCTCCATCGAGTGTTTGCGCTTGCAAACCAGCGGCACTTCCACCCATTAATAAGGTGATCAGGTTGATATCGCCATGCGCAGCAGCTCTCAGTGCCCCGGGAGGTATGCCACTCACATCAGCCAGAGGATAATAATGCAGAAGGCGCAGTATGCTATTTCCATATTGGATCTTGTCGTCAAAATAATTCTCGTCAAGTTCCAGATACAGCGCTATCGCTCTCAACAGATCCCTACCGGTGTCTGAAAAGGTTCTGAAAACTTCCAATCCGGTCTCCTTGAGACAAGGACTTTCGTCTACCCAGATATTTCCAGGATAGCCGAGAGCTTCCAGTTGCTCATGACTCAGCTCCTGACCGATGTGAAAGAACTCCTTCAGATCAGGAACTTTTTGGTCTTTTGCACTTTCCCGGTTTCGGGAAATGTATCCTCGTTGACCATTCAGAGCGATGTCCTCATATTGCTTCTTAGTATCATCATCCAAAGCGAAGAAGGACTTGACGCAATCGAACAATGAATTGCGGAGGTCGTTTTCCACTCCGTGGTTCGCAACGATCGCAAATCCCATATTGGCAAAGGAGTCGCCAAATGTTTGTATGAATCGGGCCTTACGTTGAGGATCACCGGAAATGTAATCCGTGTAGTCTACCCGTGCAATAGTGTTCTTGTTCACGGCGGTAAATATAACTATTCGGTGCTATCAGAGAGTCCCCCGACGTCGTTGTTCTTCTTCGATCGATTCGAACAGCGCTTTAAAGTTCCCCTTGCCGAACGATTGAGCCCCTTTGCGCTGAATGATCTCAAAGAATAATGTTGGTCGGTCTTCTACCGGTTTAGTGAAGATCTGTAGAAGGTATCCTTCATCATCTCGATCCACCATGATCCCCAACTCTTTCAATGCCATCAAGTCTTCGTCGATCTTGCCAACACGATCCAGAACCGTATCATAATATGACCCAGGAACGTATAGGAATTCCACTCCACGTTCTCGCATAGCTGATACCGTTTCTATGATATTGTTGGTTGCCACTGCAATGTGCTTACATCCTGCGCCTTGGTAGAAATCAATGTACTCTTCGATCTGCGACTTTTTCAGACCCTCGGCCGGTTCGTTGATCGGGAACTTGATGCGTCCATTCCCATTGGTCATCACTTTACTCATAAGAGCAGTGTATTGCGTGGAGATGTCTTCGTCGTCAAAGGTTATCAGATTTGCGAAGCCCATCATGACCTTGTTGTAGAATTCTGCCCACTTGTTCATCTCTCCCCAGCCTACATTTCCAACCATGTGGTCAATATATCTCAGACCGGTAACGGGTGGATTGTACTCTGATTCCCATTTTTCATATCCCGGAAGGAATACTCCATTGTACGAGTGGCGCTCTACGAAAATATGAACGGTATCACCATAAGTGTGGATGCCGGACCGGATGACGGATCCATGTTCGTCGGATTCTTCAGTGGGTTCCATGAAGGAACGAGCACCCCTTGAAGTGGTCTCTTCCCAGGCTTTAGTTGCATCATCCACCCATAGTGCGATCACTTTTACTCCATCGCCGTGCTTGGCAAGATGCTTGGTGATCTCACTTCCAGGGTCAAAAGGAGTTGTGAGGACCAGGCGGATCTTGTCTTGGACTAACACATATGAACAGCTGTCCTTTCGTCCCGTCTCAAGTCCACTATAGGCGAGCGATTGAAATCCGAATGCTGTTTTGTAGAAATGGGCAGCCTGCTTGGCATTTCCCACATAGAGTTCCACATAGTCTGTTCCGTTCAGAGGAAGAAAATCTTCCGCTTCCGGAAAGATCTTTTCGAGGGTATAACTGTAATTCTTAACGTGTGTCAGGTCTTCCATAGCAATGTACTTAACTTCTTTTTTGCCAATGAGCGGGCAAAATAGAATTGACATCTATGGAAAAAAATGAGCAAACTCAGTTAGATCGGTGAAATATTATCGGCCTTGAAGATGCCGATCATTTCGAGAGGACCATCTTGTAATGCATGATCCCTGCTTCTTCAAAAGTGCCTCCTTCTCTCTGAAAGCCATAGCGCTCGTACAGCGAGGTCGCAGGAAGTTGTGAGTGAAGGTAAATGGTGAAACCGGAAGGAACGTCTTCCAACACGGCACGAACGAGCTCCCCGCCGATTCCGTGGTTACGCTTGTCCTTCACCACCGCAAATCGTTCCAGCTTGATCCCATTGGGAGTTTTGCGCCATCGAGCCGTGCCTACGGCATCTCCTTCGAGCTTTGCAATGAAGTGATGGGACGTCTCCTCGAATTCATCGTATTCGAGTTCATGAGGAACCTCTTGTTCGACCACAAACACCTCCTGACGGATCTCGTAAATAGCATCGAGATCGTGATCGCTTAACACTTTGTGAACCGTTACAGTCATCCAAACAAATGTAGCATTGATTGCAATGCAAATCATCCATGCCAATGATTTGGAACCGGTCTAATCTGAGCAGCCAGGAATAGGAGAATTCCGCAGTAGCTTGAAATAGGTCAAAAAAACGAAAAGAATTACCTTTGCCCACCTTAAAAATCAACGACAGATGAGCTATTCAAGAATTCAAGAGATACTGGGTGCGGAAGGAGAAGGCCTTCTCAACCACGTTTCAAACACAATACCTAAGTCCCACTTGATCCAACCCGGTGCCGATCACATCGATCGTGTATGGGCTCAATCAAACCGTTCCCCTCAGGTATTGAGGAGCTTGAATCAGATCATGAATACGGGTCGTCTTGCCGGAACAGGATATGTAAGCATCCTTCCGGTGGACCAGGGAATCGAGCACTCTGCCGGTGCCAGTTTTGCACCTAATACGGCGTATTTCGATCCTGACAAGATCGTCGAACTTGCGATCGAAGGTGGTTGTAATGCAGTTGCATCGACTTACGGTGTACTTGCAAGTGTTTCCAGAAAATACGCGCACAAGATCCCATTCGTAGTAAAGATCAATCACAACGAATTCCTGAGCTACCCGAATACCTTCAATCAGATCATGTTTGGAAGCGTAGAAGAAGCATGGAATTTGGGTGCTGCTGCAGTGGGAGCGACCATCTACTTCGGTTCAGATGAGTCCGAAAGACAAATCGTTGAAGTAGCAGAAGCGTTCGAAAGAGCTCATGAATTAGGTATGGCAACCATCCTTTGGTGCTATTTGAGAAACAGTGGCTTCAAAAAGGACGGTAAAGATTATCATACTGCAGCTGACCTAACAGGTCAGGCAAACCATCTGGGTGTAACCATCCAGGCTGATATCATCAAGCAAAAGCTTCCTGAAACAAACGGAGGATATACGGCGATCAATTTTGGAAAGACACATGATAAGGTGTATTCAGAGTTGAGCAGTGATCACCCAATTGATCTGTGTCGATACCAAGTAGCTAACTGCTATATGGGACGAGTAGGATTGATCAATTCAGGAGGACCATCCGGTCAGAATGACCTCCAGCAAGCAGTTAAAACTGCCGTTATCAATAAGAGAGCAGGAGGATGCGGATTGATCTCAGGTCGAAAAGCCTTCCAAAAGCCAATGAAAGAGGGTGTTGAACTCCTCAACGCTATTCAGGATGTATACCTGAGCGACGAGATCGATCTCGCCTAGAAGTCTTACTGAGTTGGCATCCGGCCTTTGTTGTCTGACTGCCTGAACGTAAATTTGATCTGAGCAATGAGTTGGTTCAAGAGAGTCAAGGAGGGTATTCTTACGAAGACCCAGGATAAAAAACCTACGCCTGATGGGCTATGGTACAAATGTCCTTCGTGTAAAACACCGCATTCTACCCGCGAATTCACAGAGAACAGTTGGGTCTGTCCCGAATGTTCATTCCACGAGAAAGTAAGTTCCGATGAGTACTTCGAGCTCTTCTTCGATGAGAATAAGTTCACAGAACTCGATGAAAATATCGTTTCTGCGGATCCTTTGAAATTTGTCGATTCCAAGCCGTACCCCGACAGGATCGTGGCAGCAAAGAAGAAAACGGGGCTGAACGATGCCGTTCGTACCGCAGTTGGAAAGATGAATGGAACCAAGATCGTGATCGCAGCTATGGATTTCTCATTCATAGGTGGTTCTATGGGTTCTGTTGTGGGTGAGAAGATCGGACGAGCGATCGATCATGCCCGCGAACAGCAGGTGCCTTTGATCATCATATCGAAATCCGGAGGTGCGCGCATGATGGAAGCGGCATTTTCGCTGATGCAAATGGCCAAGACGAGTGCGAAACTGGCATTGCTTGGTCAGGAAGGTATTCCTTTCATCAGCTACTTGACCAACCCTACAACCGGAGGAGTCACTGCGTCATTTGCCATGCTTGGAGATTTCAATGTTGCCGAGCCGGATGCACTCATTGGATTCGCCGGACCTCGAGTGATCAAAGAAACCATAGGTAAGGATCTTCCGAAAGGTTTCCAAAGAAGTGAATTCCTTCAGGAACACGGTTTTGTTGATTTTATAGTTGACCGACGAGAGGCGAAAGAGCAGCTTTCGAAGTTGCTCACTGTCATTGCAAAGAAGAAACGCAAGACAGTAAAAAAGACCCCGGCAGACAACGCAGCCACCGCTAATTCCTGATTACTATTTGAATTTTGATCGAATTGCACTAAATCGCAGATAAATTATTGAACATGAATTTTCCAGATGATCTCAAATACTCCGACGACCACGAATGGGTTCGTGTAGAAGGAGACGTTGCAACTGTAGGTATCACCGATTTTGCTCAAAGTGAGCTTGGTGATGTAGTATTTGTAGAAATTGAAACTGAAGGAGAGGATCTCTCCAAAGGTGACACATTCGGAACCGTTGAAGCGGTGAAGACAGTATCAGATCTGTTCATGCCGATCTCAGGAGAGGTGATCGAGGTCAACTCTGCCATTGAAGATGCACCGGAATCTGTGAACGAAGATCCATATGGCAACGGATGGATGATCAAAGTGCGGATCTCTGACACATCCGAATTGGATGCTCTCATGTCTCAGGCAGACTACCAGTCCATGGTAGGAGGTTGAGTAGCTTGAGGAAATACCCCTTAACACTCATTTTGTGTTTAGCGCTACTTGCGCTGAGCCTCTTTCCTGTACAACCGATCATAAAGCACGTTCCGCTTACGGATAAGTGGTCACACTTTCTCGCATTCACGGTGCTGTATGTGGTCACATTTGTGGAGGTGACGAGGTCCCGTTCCTCAATTCAAACCACCCGTTGGCGAATCGATGCGGTGCTTTTTTCGTTGAGTTTTGGGGTACTGATAGAGCTATTACAATGGCTAATTCCAACCGGAAGGCACGCCGAACTCCTTGATATTGTGGCAGATAGTATTGGTGTTGTGCTTGGAGCCCTTCTTTGTAGATTCATGAAGTTTGAACGCTATTACCCCAAGTTCCTTCGTTAAGTCTATGTTTACTGTCTGCTTCGCTGCTGTATAAACAAGTGATATGTTTAAATTTGAAAAGCAAAACTGAGCTATGGAAATCAAGAAAAATCCAAATGTCGACATCACCAAACTGAGAGGTATTCTCATGCTGGTCGGCATGATCGTCAGTCTGTCAAGTGTTTACGCACTGATCAACTACAAGCAATATGATAAAACCGCTTCTGCGCTGGACGAATACGTCTATGAGGAGGAGGAAGTTGAAGTAGAGCAAACAGTGCAGGAAGAAGAGCCACCACCTCCACCGGAGGCTCCACCTCAATTGGAGATCGTTGAAGACGATATCGAGATCGAAGAGGAACAACCTGAGATCGAAGAGACCGAAACGGATGATGATGAAAAGATCGAGTTCGTGGAGATCCCTGAAGAGGTGGAAGAAACCAATGAGGTATTCGAGTTCTTCCAGGTTCAGAAAAAGGCCGAGTTCAAGGGTGGACAGTTGGCCATGCAGAAGTTCATCGCACAGAATCTGGTGTATCCTCAGTTAGCGATCGACGAGAACATCGAAGGACGTGTCATGGTGCAGTTCGTTGTGAATAAAGACGGCTCCATCTCTAACATCCAGATCCTTGGTAAAAGGAAATACGGATTTGGATTGGAAGATGCTGCAAAAGCAGTTGTTAAGAAAATGAGTGGTATGTGGACCCCGGCACTACAACGTGACAAACCGGTAAACATGCGCTTCCGCCTTCCGGTTAAATTCGAACTACAGTAAAAGATCCATTAATATTTTGAAGTGCACCGTTTCCGAGAGGGGACGGTGTTTTTTATTTGAGCACAGTCACGGTGCCGCTTTTCCTTCTGAACTCCCCATCACATCCGCGATACTCAACCAGGTACATGAAAGCCTGCTGATGAACCTCATCGCCTTGGAATGCCGCATCCCAATTCGGTCCGTCTTCAACCGAATCAAAAACCTTCTGTCCCCAGCGATTGAAGACCATCGCTCTAAATTCGGGCTGCAGAATGGCAGTGGAATATGGGAATACTTCGTTCAAATTGTCTGAATTTGGTGTGAAAGCGTTCGGGATAAATAACTCGTTAGGCAATGCATTCGGATCAACCTTGACAGTGATCTCTGCTGTTCCCTTGCAACCTTTCTTATCGTAAACCACCACAGAGTATGTGCCTGCATCTTGGATCTCCAGCGAATTGGAATTGGATTGCGGACCGTGTGACCAGATATACTTCACGAATTCCTCGCCGGGACTCACTTTGAAGCTTGTCCTGGAACAAATGCTCGTATCATCGCCCAAAGTGATGCTTGGACTTTCACTCATGGTCAGGATGATCGTGTCTGATTTGGTACAGCCGAAACTGTCAACCACATCTATAAAATACTTACCCGGGCTGCGAACTTCCGTGATCCTGGTTCGGCTTTCATTACTCCAATAGTATTTGACCATGCCTTCCGGCGCCACCAGTTTCTTGTATACCTCGTCGCAATAATGTGTATCCAGACCAAGTTCGAGATCGATCACGGAGTTTTGGACTATAAGTGTATCCGACGCCTCACAATGTCTCAGCTGCACATTCACCCAAAAGGTTCCCTTGTCATTAATGATTCGATAATTATCTGTGCTCCCGTCATCCCAGAGGTATCTGGCTCCGGGTTGATCCGCGAGGTCTATTCGTTTCTCAAATTCATTACACACGAAGAAGAACGGTCCGATATCCGGTTCTTCAAACGTAAATAGGTTGATGGAATCCACCTTGTAGCAATGCTTGTTGCTCACGCGTACCCAATACCAACCCGGGTCGGTTACGTGGAGTGTTCGAAACGTATCGTACGGAGAGGTGCTCCATCGGTACTTGTAGCCATCAACACCCGCGTCGAGGAGCATATCCACTTCCTCACAGAACAGCGAATCGGATGGGATACTGAAATCAACTGGGTCGGTGGAGATATGTATGGAATCGGTACCGAAACATTGGTCATAGTACACTTCTGCAACGTATAATCCGGTGTCTTTCACGCGAATGACAGGACCATTCATACCATTGTTCCAGACGACTTTTGTGGCATCATATGCTCTGGTATCAAGAAAGCGGTCGACATCACTGCAGAATACCAGATCAGGGCCAAGGTTCACACGCACATCACTTCGGATCTTTACGATGAGTGAATATTCATCTTCACACACCTCGTTCCACGCTTTCAACGTCACACGATAATCGCCATTTCCCGGATATACGTACGTCGGATTCACTTCATTGGAAGTATCCGCATTGGTGGTAGGGTCACCAAAATCCCAACGGTAATTCACCGCCTTGAAACTCTTATTTTCAAATATTACACTATCGGAACAGGAATAGACCGGACCGGCAAATGCTGCAACAAGATCGAACGTACAGTTCTTCACGTTGAATTGATAATCTCGATATGTTTCACCGATGAGTACGCCATTTCTATATTCCTTCACCTTGATCCCGATAACGAATTGTCCAACCGTAGACGGAGTAACACGCAATTCGCCTGAGTATCGGTCGATGCTCAAGCGAGGATCTCCGCTCATTTGATTGTATGTGTTATAAGGACGTTTCCATCGCACTTGTTGGAAGGGAGGCTCACGCAAATAACCTGTGAGGTCGGTGTTCGCAGGTCTTGGATTATCCCGAGTGGCTCCCAGGTAGGGGTTGTAGAGTTCGTAGATCAAGCTATCGCCATCAGGGTCGATCGCACTGTGGTCAAACATCAAAGGCGCATCAGTACACAAGTAATTTGGTGGAAGCTCGTTGAAACGAGCCGCATTGTTCACCCCGGCAAGAGTATGAGGAGGGATCTTGATCCAATATGTACTACCCGTTGATTCGGGATTGTAAATGTTGGTGATGGAATTATTTCTGCAGCAACGCTGAAACGCCAGGATCTTCCCGTTCCTGCCGGGATTAATCGTCAGCGTTTTTTGATAAGTATACCCGTCAACGCAGACATCCCTTGGCGGTCGCACACATTCGTAATGCAACTTGTCCAATCGATACGGAAGACCTCTGGTCATAAGAAACGTGGACTCCATATTCCCGGTGGCGCCATCGAATATCCCGATGATCGCCTGACGATCTGACTCAATAGCTTTGTCGCTACCGTTTATGCAGTCAACGTAAAGTTTAAGGGTGATCCGATACTGATTGTTCCCCAGATAATCGTAGTAGAAATCTCCTCCGACAATATGCGTTGCCTTGCTCGCTTCCAGCGAAAAGAGAAGGAATAGTATAAGCAGCAATCGTCGCATTAGAGTATGAAACAACGGAACAAGCCACTAAGTTCAGGAAAAAAACTGTGAAACGCCGTTTTCTAATGTCACATTCCCGTACTCAATACGTCCCTTTAATGACGTATTAAAGGGCTATTGAACCCGTGCTGCGGCTTCCTGGTATCGCTGAGCATTTTCGTTCTGACCAAGTGCTTGATAGCACTGAGCCGCCAAAGTGTATGCCGGTTTGAAGCGAGGACTGTATTTGATCGCTTCATTCAAGGACTCCACAGCTAGCGAATATTGACCCTGCTGAGCATAGCAATATCCGAGATAGTAGTGCGCCGAGAATACATTTTGCCGCGTTTTCAGAAGTTCCTTCAACGTCAAAACGGCCTCAGGTATGCGATTCTGCTGCACCAAACCAAGCGCTTTATTGAATTGCAAGCCAACGTGATCGGGATAGAATCTTCTACCGTATTCAACCACTTTGAGTGCACTGTCGATCTGTCCCATATTGACCAGCAATTCCGCTTTTTGACTGAGCACATCCGCATTATTCGGATCGGTTTTCAGGTATTCATCGGTGGCTGTGAGTGCTCCAATCATGTCACCTACTTTGCGTTTTTCAATTCCCTCAACATCTCTTTGAAAATCAATTACTTTATTGTTTTCATCAAAACTGACAGAATACATGTCTGGCATACTTATACTTTTCCAGTCATCAAAAGTAAATTTTTGATTTAAAAAGTACTTTAATATAATTCCGATTGAATTTCCATGAGATACCAATATTAGATTGTAGTCTTTTTCGTAAAAATCATTAAGAATTTTATTCAATTCAACTTTAATTTGCTCAACATGATCAGATTGAGAAGATCCATTTTCT
>VMDK01000066.1 GCA_008080835.1 Sphingobacteriia bacterium
ATAGGGGTAGAGGGCGCCGGCCCCGGGAGACACCTCCTCTCTCCTAAGTTACGACCGATTTCTTCATGGCCGCGAGCGATTATTTGTGTCAGAACGACGATTAGAAAACTTTTGTAAAAACCGTACAAACGCGATTAGACGGAAATCTGAAGCGATTGGGTTAACCGAGCTGCAAATACTTGACACCGGCACAATTCTGTTGTAGCTTACCCGCGATAGGGGTAGAGGGCGCCGGCCCCGGGAGACACCTCCTCTCTCCTAAGTTACGACAAAGGCGCAATCTTCAGGAAACGATCAATGCATTCTGCATTGCGCAGGGTGATATCTCAGTCAAAGACTAGATAGCCTGTTCCGAGATCTGAGCTTAAAAAAAGAGACTTGCTTATCTGAACAAACGAATGATACCGCCGCCGATCACGATGATCGCGATCACGATCGTGTACCACTTGATACCAGCATCCTGAAGGATCTGCCATAACCTGGCTAATCCTTTCTTCTGTTCGCCGACTTTGACCGGTTGAAAGGTCAGACTCTGTGAACTTGCTTTGGAAGACGCCTTGCTGATATAATCGTCGATATAAGGCCAGGCTGGTTGGACGGTTTTTACCAATCGGAACGTATCCAAGGCCGATTGATACTTGTTGCCTGTATAATCCAGTACCGCCTGACGGTACTTGTTGTCGAGATCGCCAATAGCCGGTTGTACACCAGCCTTGCGTATGAACTCAGCGATCACTTGAGTAGGTACGATGAAATTGTATCCTTGCTTCAAGGTCTATCCATTGATATCAATAGACCCGAACGTGAGCATCCCGATCACTTCTCCTCGCTTGTTGAAGACCGGTCCACCACTGTTACCTTTTGCAGCATTCCCGTCAAAGCCAAGCGCTCTCCATCCGGTCTTTGTCTGTTGCCAGGAACTGGCCATACCCGTGGCAAATGTGGGCTCTTCCAATACTTCCTGGTTAAGGTCCCTATTGTTATCGACTACTCCAGGATATCCCAAAAGATACAGATCCTCACCGATCTCCAGATCGCTGGCTTTGCCAAAGGCAATGCTCGGCACATTCGTCACATCAGTCTTCAGTATCGCAACGTCCTTGCCCGGTATCGGACTTCCTTGGGTGACCAGTTGAGCCGCTAGTCTGTAATCCCGGTTATCTATGCTATATCCGGTTTGGATGGAGTAACTCGGTACTTTAGAATTCAGATAAACGAATTGACTCAGATAGTGGAGCATGATCGCCTGGGTCTTGTCCATAAGAGCTTGGTCGAAACTCTGTGCACCGAAGTGATCCGCGTAATGCTGCAGCTCGCTGATCACCAATTGCTGAGCCACTGATTTAGCCACTTGATCCTTGGCCGAAGCGTCATCCAACTCGATCACGTGGGCGTTCGTTAGCACATAGCCGTCAGGCGTGATGAACATGCCACTGCCTGTCTTAAAGACCGTTGCCGTACCTGGTGTGCGCAACAATCCCGGCCGAACATATTGCTCCGGGACTGAGCTGAGCCTTTACATTGTATAATGGAATTTGGATTCAGGGGTATTGGCAATTCGCCCTTCATTTGCAGCATTGGTAGCTTCTGCTTTCAATAAGAGCCTTCCGAAAAAACCCGGTTCTGCATAGGAGTAGTTCAGTGAGAACACGGAAGTTACTTTGACCGTGGCCGGTTTGTTCGTAGCGACGATCTCAACTTTGCTCAGATCGTGATCCGGTTGGGTATAGTGAGCGCTTTTGTATTCTGAAAATACACCGATCCCATTGATAGGGATGAACTTACCTGTTTTAGGGTCTTTGATACCTATTTGGGAGGAAGCATAAAGTACAGAGAAACAAACTGCAAGGAGTAGTGAAATGGAGCGACTCATGACGAAAAGGAAATTAATTGGTACGACTAATATACTTCTGATATACATTTAGTCCGTTGCGAGTAAACGCTCACTGGTGATTAGGGAATGCCCGAACCACAGTTTTTGCAAAAGCGAGCGTCCTTGTCATTTGTATCGTTACCACAATTCGTGCAGGTCTTTCCTTTTTGTTTATGCTGGGCCAATTCTACAGTTACAATTCCAGTAGGCACGGTGATCACGGCATAACCGATGAGCATGAGAATTGACGAAATGAATTGACCAACAACTGTCATTGGGGCAATATCTCCATACCCAACAGTGGTGATCGTTACGATTGCCCAGTAAATACCTCTTGGAATACTGCTGAACCCATGCTCCGGACCTTCGATGAGATACATCAACGTACCCATGATGATGACGGTACTCAAGATGACTCCAAAGAATACTATGATCTTGGCACTGGAAGCTCTGAGGGCCTGGGATAGGGACTTTGCCTCTTTGAGAAAACTCGTCAGGCGGAGGATTCGGAATATCCTCATCAGACGTAATATTCGCAGCACCAATAAATACTGTGGGCCATGAACGAACAAACTCAAATACGTCGGGATCGTACTGAGCAGGTCGATGATGCCCCATATGCTGAGAACATATTTTCTGCGGTCTCGACTGAGCATCACTCGAGCGATATATTCGATCGTGAACAGTCCTGTGAAGATCCATTCGGCACTGATCAGAAGCGTTGAATACTTCTTCATGAGAGGCTCCACCGAACTTGCCATGATAATGATGACACTGAGCAGGATAGCCCAAAGGAGGATCACATCGAATAATCGGCTATCCTTGGTGTGAGATTCAAAGATGACCTCACTCCACTTCTCGCGGAGTGTCAAATGTTTTTTGTCAAATGTGCGCTCCTGCTTGCTCATCATTTCATCCAGGGAACCGGATCAACGAAGTAACGAAAACCTACGTTGAATTGCACGGCGCTTCCTTTACTGAACACGGTGTTCTCGATGTCGTGCTCTCCATTCTGCTCCGTTTTATGGGCGATACGGAAGAAATTTTCACCTGATACACCGTAATGTCCCTCGAGATTCAAAGATAGAAATAACTGGTCGTTGATCGAGTACAGCGCATGAGCATTCAAGTTTGCCGTCATTAAACTACCTACGAATTTGTTGTCGTAGATGATGTACTGAACAGCACCTTTACTCGGGTCATCAGCGTCGACCAGTGACGTCGGACTTTGGTAAAACCCGTCGATACCGCTTTGCTCATTTATGAACGTGCTGAATCCTAGTCCGTAAAAGAATTGCCATTGAGGATTAGTAGTTGTCGCCCTCATATTCAAAGTCACCGGGATCATAAGAGATGAAAAGGTATTGACCGGTTCGTTCACAAAGTGCTCTTCTCCTTTGTCATCAGTAATGGTGAAGCGAGTCTTGAAATTACTCTGGTAAAGCCCTGTTTCCAGTTTGAACTTGTCATCGATCAGAACCCCGGCAGAGATACCTGCCATCGCCGCAACATCATTCTTCAATTGGAGGTTTGGATTGTACCTGTTGTTCGCCGGATTCAATTGGTAGAAGTCCATCTTGGGACCAAGGTCGAATCCAAAGAAATAGAGCCTTTGGGCATCAGCGGCTTGAGAGATCAAGAAGAAAGCACAGAGAAGGAACAAAGTACGCATCAGAGCAAAGTTAGTTGTTGGGGTAGAAGTTGGAAAGACTTCCTGTGATGAACGGTCGGTCCGAATTGAGCAATGGCATCCCTATGTTCCTTGGTTGGGTATCCTTTATTCTTTTCCCACTTGTATTCCGGGAATTCTTTGCTCAAAGTGCGCATCCGTTCATCCCTATATGTTTTTGCAAGGATGGAAGCAGCAGCGATATGCAAATACTTGCCATCTCCCTTGACGACAGGAGTGAATGGAATGTCCTTATACGGTTTGAACCGATTGCCGTCCACAGCAATGTGATCCGGGTCCGGGAATTGGTCCAGTGCGCGGTGCATGGCTAAAAATGATGCCCACAGAATATTGACTTCATCGATCTCCGCAGGACTGTATTCTCCAACGGCAAAATGAATTGCTTCACGTTCAATGAGTTCTCGCAGCTTGTCTCGCTGCTTTTCAGAAAGCTGTTTGGAGTCATTCAGTTCTGCGCAAGTAAAATCATCAGGCAGGATCACGGCAGCTGCAAATACAGGACCTGCAAGACATCCACGGCCTGCTTCATCACAGCCTGCTTCTGTCCTACCGGCTTTCAAACACAACTCGAGCATAGGCAAAAATAGGTTAAGTTTGTCGGCTCGCAGATCATGACGAATTATCGCAAAACCCTCTACGAATCCTACTATTCGAACCATAGTGGAGAAGCAGATACTGAGAAGCGCGAAGCACATTTTCGTCAGCAGGTACGCTATTTTACCAGAGAGCTTCTACCGCATCTTCCTCCGGACAGGAATCTTAAGGTCCTGGATCTGGGATGTGGGTTCGGATCTTTGTTGATGGCGTTGAAAGATGCCGGATACAACAATGCTCAAGGGATTGATCTCAGCGCGGAGCAGCTGCAAATGGCTCGTAACTTTGGATTAGAGAATGTAGAAGAAGCAGATGCGCTTGATTACTTAAAAAGCGTTTCCGGAGAGTATGACGTGATCACAGCGATCGACGTATTGGAACATCAGACCAAGGATGAAGCAGTTGAATTTCTGGGCTTGATCAAGTCGGCTTTGAAGCCCGAAGGGCAAATAATTATGCGGGTTCCAAATCTTGACGCTCCACAAGCATCTGTCTTTGCCAATGCAGACTTTACTCATGAGTTATTCCTGAACAAATCTTCGGCACTGCAATTATTTCGGAGTACTGGATTTTCAAATGTTCAGGTTCACAACAGTCTTGTCTACATCGAGAATCCGATCAAAGAGATCCTGCGCAAGTGCGTGTGGGGCTTGTTGAAATTTCGAATGAAACTCGAACTTTTTGCTACAGCACGGACCTGGGACGATGTCTGCTTCACGCCGAATATCATCATTACCGCATCCAGGTAAATGATATTTTGAACCACGGAGGCACGGAGTTCACGGAAGAGTGAGCATTGATGTTAAGGTGAAAGTTCTGAATAATGTTCATTCACCAGTGATATCAGTCCATGTCGAGACAGGTTTGTGGTATTGAAGTTCAAAATGAGCCCTTTGGGTATCTCCAGGAGCTTCATGTATGTCAGTAGAACTGCCTCGTGGATAGGAATGATGCCTTCGCAGGATTTCAATTCTACTAATAGACACCCCTCGACCAACAAGTCATATCTCAGATCAGCTTCTAAGTCCAGATCTTTATACCGAAGAGGAATGCGCTGTTGGGATAAGAATGTTATTCCTCTTTTTGACAATTCATATTTTAAACAATGCTCATAAACGCTTTCTAAAAGTCCCGCTCCAAGTTCTCGATGCACTTCAATAGAGCATCCGATTACCTCAAATGCTAAATCCCTAATGTAACTTTTTGAAACCCTGAGCATATAACTCTGTGTTCTCTGTGTCTCCGTGGTTCAAAACAAGACCCGCGAAAACAAACACACTCAAGGAGATAGGTTTAATACATTCAACGTTCCCAATTGCTCTCCATCCGAATCACTCAAATGTCAAGAGTAGCTATTTGAATGGGTTGCTGAACTTCTCATCAGTCAGGAAACTCTGATCAGTCAGTGTTTCCAAGAAGGCGATCAGATCAGCTTTTTCCTGCTCAGTGAAATCATAGCGTGCAGGCTGTCCACCGGGCGTTCGCAATCTAGGGTCGAGTTGAGCATGATCCTGAATGCCTGTGCTGTAGTGATCGATCACTTCTTCGAGGTTGCTGAAGCGACCATCGTGCATAAAAGGTGCGCGAACGGCAATGTTTCTCAGAGATGGAGTCTTGAACTTCCCTCGGTCACGTCCATTCGCCGTGGTCAGGAATACTCCTTCATCAGCCGAAGTCTCTGCATCCAATCCGTTGTTGGTTGCAGTAGTAGTATTACCCATACCCGGAGGTGGCGCGGCCATTCCTACAAAGGCTTCACTTTGATGGCAGGCTGCACAAGGAACTACGCCTTTCGCATTGGTCATGAATAGGGTTTTCCCTCTGTTCTCTGCCGGAGAGAATCCTGCAAATGGTCTGATTGGATCATTTTCTGTAGATCGAGCATCATCATATTTAGCCTGATAGCTTACCATGGATCGAACAAATTGAGCCAATGCTTTGGAAATGCGATCCGAGTTGATAGAGCGGCCACCAAATGCGCGCTCAAACAACACCGGGTAATATTCCTGTTCACTGACAATATTCACTAACTCTTCAAGGGTCAGACCCATCTCCACCTCGTCCTGAAACGGCATCAACACCTGATCTTCTAGAGTAGCTGCGCGCTCATCCCAGAAGAACTTACCGCTTGCGTAAAATCTCGCATTGCTCAATCCCATCGAATGCCGGCCTGTTTTGCCTCCTTCAAATCCGGTACTTAGTATCTCAGAATCTCCAAAACCGAGATCTTGTTTATGGCATGAAGCACAAGCGATCGTTGAATTGGCGCTCAACTTCACATCATAGAATAACACCCTACCCAAGGTTGCCCCATCATCTGTGACCGGATTGTCCTGAGGTGTGTTGTCGTTCTGGATGACAGCCGTCTGTCCTCCACCTCCTCCCGGGAACTGGTTGACAGTAAAGTGAGTGGGGTAGTCCGGGTTGGAATAATTGAATGGATCCTCAGGCAGATTTAATGCTGCCAGTGCATTCGTATCATCCTGTTGGACGTCCTCCGATTCATCTTTGTCGGAACATGATTGCGCTGCAAATAGGAAGAGGATCAGCAGTGTCAACAGGGTTTTCCCCCGGAAATAATCTTGATTGGCCATAAATGAGAAATTGTACGCTTTGTGGTTGGACAAGCAATTTCCTCATTTCATTCCAATTACATGAAAGTATTTCAGATCATTCAACAATGATCTTCTGAATATGCTGCATATCTCCAGCGCGAAATACCAGGAAGTAAACTTGCCCTGAGCTTGTCTTACTCAGGCGGAAAAGATGCTTTTGGGTAACGGCAATACATATACCGAGATCTACCTTTTCTACGAATCGGCCATGCAGATCATAGATCTCCAACTTTACATGCTCAAGGTCATTCAATGTGAATTGAATGTGATTTCGGCCTTTGCTAGGATTTGGAGAGATCAAAACATTAAATGTGGTGGCGTCGCTTTCTGAAATGGCAGTCGTGCTTTTCTTCTTAACCAGTGAGACCCTGAAGATCCTATTGGTAGCGTCACTTTGAACACCTGTGTTTATGAAAAAGATATTACGCCTGGTGCTTTCAATTCCACCATATACATAACCGATCACAGAAGAATCCGCAAGATCATCGTACTTGACAACCCCATTGTCGTATTGGTCCATCGATTCAATTGGGATGAACTCAGATCCCGCGCCGAGCAGAGCAGGCATCTTCGTGTTCAACAAGTGCTCCGACATCTGACCTGACTTATTCCTTGTCACACGTGCGATGCTCTCCACAAATGGCACGTTCTTGTCCTCGATCAATACTCCACTACTGTCATAGAATTGAGCCATCCCACCGAAAAATACAGTGTGCATTTGATCACTCTTTTCGGAAAAAAGAGGAACACCTGCACAGTGGTAGTGATTGTATCGTTGCACAAATCCGTTAGCTACCTCATGCCCACTAGTATCAATATTCACACAATCTAAAAATGGAAGATCGACGTCCTTCTGAAATACTCCTGAGAACGCAGTCAATCCCTGTTCACCATTTGGCATGATCTGCGGGAATACATTGTAATCACGTCTATGAAGGTTGTCGGAGTCTTTAACCTGGGCAATGTGATCAATACTCAGGCTGGTGCCATTGTCTGATATCTTGAATTTTCGGATCTCTTCAGTGTACACTTGTGTGAATCCCGGACCGTGATCAGGTCCGTGGGGGTTGTACCTTCCTGTGAATTGCTGACCTCCAACCAAATAATACTTATCATATACCTTGTGTAATCTGCCTCCCGTAACGGCCATTTTCTGATCTGAAACGCTTCGGAAGAAGGATGTGATTGGCTTAGAATTAACCACCGCATCGATCACGTCAGGGACGTCCACAGCTACCAGCGATGCATAAGTGATATGATCACCGGCTGTTGCGCTGTACCCGTAACCTCCAACGATATAGAGGACATCACCTTCCTGGTAGAATTCCATGTTCGTGGAACTCAGTTGCTCTTGCAGTGCAGTGCTCAGGCTGCTCAATGCCGATGTCCAGAATTTCTGCGATTCAGGATCGATCACTATTAGATCAGTGTTGTTGCCCGATGCACTGAAGCTTGAATGTGGTTGTCTTTGGTGCAAACCGGCGGTCCGTCCACCGATGATCAGCCATTTGCCGTCGTGCTGACCAAAAGCAAAGGATTGCACTCCACCGAGTCCGTCCACATCAACCGATTCCAATTTGATCTCGAATGGAGAGTCTTGGGCTGCGGCATTGTACGTAACCAAGGAGACGACCGTAAAAATCAACAAATAGAAGAGTGAGATATTTTTCATGGATCTGATTCTAATCGCAATATCAGTCTTTAACCTATTCGGAAATGTAACCAAGGTCACGCGGGACGTCTTTGCTGATCATTGTCATTATTGAACCACGGAGGCACAGAGATCACAGAGATGAGTTGACTGTGTCATTCTTCAAGATTCGTGTAGTATTCGTTCACTAGTGAACGCAATCCTTGTTTGACCAGATTTGATGTATTGAAATTTAGGATAAGTCCTTTCGGAACCTCGAGAAGTTTCATGTAAGTAAGTACTATCGCCTCATGTACTGGTAATATCCCATCACATGCTTTCAATTCGACAATAATACACTCCTCCACTAGCAGGTCGTATCTAAGGTCCGCATCGATTTCAAGATCTTTATAGTGAATTGGAATTCTTTGTTGAGACAAGACAGTCAACCCTTTGAGTTGCAGTTCGTGTTTAACACAACGCTCATACACACTTTCCAAAAGTCCAGGACCCAATTCTTTGTGCACTTCGATAGCGCATCCAATTATTGTGAAAGCCAATTCTGTGATATAATTTTTCGACCCCTTGAACATTTTATTCTCCGTGCACTCCGTGCCTCCGTGGTTCAAAAAAACAGCTCTAAATATTACCACAGTCAAAGAAAGAGTTCAACGCCTTGAATAGATCTCCCTGCGTTAGTTGGAAGTGAACTGGAAGTCTTTTTCTTCCTTGATCTCCTGATGGGCGCAGCGAAGAATACGGCCTGGAAATTTACTTAGAAGTCGGTAGTCGTGAGTTGCCATGAGAACCGCCGTTCCTGTGTGGCTGATGTCGTGCAGCAATTTCATGATGTCGTCAGATACATCGGGATCGAGGTTCCCCGTTGGTTCGTCTGCCAGAATGACCTCGGGTTTGTTCAAAAGCGCTCTCGCTATCACAACTCTTTGTTGCTCACCGCCACTCAATTCGTGCGGGAACTTGAAATCCTTCGTAGGTAGGCCAACCATCTCGAGGACTTCCGAACAACGGCGATCCATTTTCTTTTTGTCATTCCATTCCGTTGATCCAAGAACGAACATCAAGTTGTCGCGAACGGAACGGTCGGTAAGTAATTGGAAGTCCTGAAACACGATGCCCAATTTCCGTCGCAGATCCGGGATGCCTGTTCGACCTAGCTGATGCAGAGCGATGCCAGCAACTCTGCCAAGTCCCTCACGTAAGGTCAGTTCCCCGTACAATGTCTTTAACAAGGAGCTTTTGCCGGAACCTGTTCTACCGATCAAATAAACGAATTCCCCTTTGCCTATCTGTACATTGACATCGTGAAGAACCAGAGTATCATTCTTCTGGAAGATGAAGCCGTTCTGAAGGGAGATGACCGGATCCGACATGAGACAAAGGTATGCAGTATCGCTACTACCTTTTCAACGACCAATCAACAGATTTCATTCCGTGAGTGATCAGGTATTCGTTCGCTTTACTGAAATGCTTATTGCCAAACCAGTATCCCTTGTTGGCACTGAGTGGACTCGGATGTCCGCATTGTAAGACCTGGTGTTTCTGTGTGTCGATGAAGCTTCCTTTTTTGCGAGCATATCCGCCCCAAAGGAGAAAGACCACATGTTCTTTTTCCTCATTGACTGCACGTATCACAGCATCAGTGAACTTCTCCCATCCTTTGTTCTGGTGCGATCCCGCTCTTCCTTGCTCCACAGTGAGCACTGCATTTAACAGAAGTACTCCTTGTCTAGCCCATGAGCTCAGATCACCCGATCGAGGGATAGTAAATCCAATATCGTCTTGAAGTTCCTTGAAAATATTGATCAGAGAAGGGGGAGGAGGCACACCATCCCGGACAGAGAAGCACAACCCATGCGCTTGTCCCGGACCATGGTACGGATCCTGTCCTAAAATGACCACCTTTACATCGTCAAAATGCGTGGCATTCAGCGCATTGAAGATCTCCGATCCTGGAGGGTAAATGACCTTTCCGGATGATTTCTCCTTTTTTAAAAAAGTGCGCAGTGATTCGAAATATGGTTTTTCGAACTCACCTTCAAGCCGCGAAAGCCATGACTGATCAACGGCTATCGCTTTGCTCGACATCAGGCTCTTGTTTGTAGTACGGACTCTTCTTTACGTAGTTGTTGTACAAGAATACCGTTGCACCGGCTAAAAAGGCCACGAACAGAAGTAAGGCGAGGATCTTCTTGAGCTGATCTTTGCGGATCATTTGCTTAAGGATCAGTTGGCGTCATTTCCCAGATAGCTGTAACGCTCACTGAGGTCCATCATCTGCGCGGCGAAATCGTCCTGGTATTCGACCTTCACATCTGTGATCTTACCATCCTTTTCAACAGCTGTGTATTTCGGCTGTACAAATCCGCTGTATGGCGCCAGATCGAATGGCTCGTATCGCTTTTTAATTTCAACAAGCAACTCCTGATCAACTACTACACCGTAGTTCTCAACTAACGCCTCAGCACTTGCATAGTCGCCTTCGCTCTTGATACGCTGGATCTCACGAAGAAGCTGTCCGAAGAGATCTCTCAATTTGTCATAGTCATTGACCACGAAATAGGATTTACCATCTACTTTCTTACGCTCGATCACGTTGTCGGCTTTCCCTTTTTCATAGGCCCATTTAGCAACTAACTGACGGTTGCGCATATGGTCTTCTTCGAGATTTTCGCCTTCTTCCAATCGACGCAGTTGCAGCATCATACCATTCATGATATACCCATCGTACTCTGCTTTTCCTACCTCCAGATCTGGTACCAGACCAAGATCGACGATCTTTTGATCGTACACGAAATAGAGTGCAACGAGATCCGCTCGTGCTTCCTCGAGCGTATTGCTGTAGTTCTTCAAAGTTTCATTAGGCTGTCCGACCCCAGGGTTTAACTTTCCGCTGGCATGTCCGATCACTTCGTGCATGGCTGTGTGCATTTTACCTGCTAGGGCTGCATGTTCTTTGCGGCGGTTTTGAGACTCTTCTGTCAAATAAAATTCTGCAACAGTTCCTTTGCCACCTGCGTCGTTGTACGCTTGTACGATATTGCCCAAACTGACCGACTTAGAACCATGTTGAGTTCGGATCCAGTTGGCATTCGGTAAGTTGATCCCGATCGGTGTATTTGGGGCACAATCACCACCTTCAATGGCTACATTCACCACTTTATAGCTCACCCCGGTCACCTTCGCTTTCTTGTGCTCATCCATGATCGAAGAATTGTCCTCGAACCATTGCACATTATCAGCTAAAACGGCCATTCTGTCTGATGCTTCAAAATCGTTGATCTCGATCACTGATTCATAAGATGCTTTATACCCCAGAGCATCTCCATAGACCTCTATAAATCCGTGAATGAAATCGATATCTCCTTCTGTTGCCTGAACCCACTGAATATTGCAGTCATCCCACACTTGAAGCGATCCTGTTTTGTAATATTCAACCAGAAGGTCGATGTATGCTTTCTGAGCGTCATTCTCTGCTACAGTTGAAGCTTTCTCCAGCCAGTAGACCATCTTTTCGATGGCGGCACCATAGAGTCCATCCACTTTGTAGACCAGTTCTTTGAGTTCACCCTCTTCTTTCACCAGTCGAGAATTCAGACCATAACTCAATGGAGTAGTGTCGCCTTCGATGTTCATCGCTTTGTAGAAAGCAACCGCTTCTTCTTCGGTCACTCCATCACCATAGTAGTTGTTGGCAGATTCCAGGACTTTATCAGCCTCTTTTTCTTTGTTCACTTTCTTGGCAGCAATGTTCGTATCGAATAAAATACCATTGAGTTTAGCTTTAAAATCGTCTGCACTTTCTCCTTCGAGAAGCGGCCATTCTGCATTTGGACTACCATCGAGTAGTGCAGAGAAATAAGCCGCATCGAATTCAGGCATCATTTTCTTTTCTGAGTAGTGATGGTGAATGCCGTTGCTGAACCAAACGCGTTTCAAGTAGGTTTCAAATGCTGTCCAGTCGTCTCCGGTTCGATCTCCTTCGTAGTTCTTGAAGATCTGCTCCAGTGTGCGACGAACCTGGATATTGTATTTGTAGTTCTGAGCGTAAGTGATATCCCTTCCGCACAATGCTGCTTCCGATAGGTAGTATACGAGTTCTTTCTGCTTGGCAGAGAGTTGGTCGAATCCCGGCACTTCATATTTCAGAACCTGTAGATCGGCGAAGCGGTCTACACGGACGTTCTTTTCCTGGGTGCTGTCTGTGTCGTTGTCAGTTGTGGTATGCTCACCGGTGGTAGCATTGTTGCAAGCCATGAATGCGATGCTTGCCAAAAGGATGATCAAATACTTTTTCATGTGGATTTTGATTTGGGGTTACAAATGAAGTAAAAAATGCAACATCCTGCGAAGCCGAAACGCGGTCACCCAACAACCCAAGGCCCCAACAACCCCTTTGCCAAACTGAAACATATCACCTCCTTTTCGTCATTCTCGGCACTACTGAGCTACCTTTGGCTTTATGAACATTAAAGACAAAGTCTGGGTCGTGACAGGTGCCGGTAGTGGTATGGGGCGTGAAGTCACGCTACGATTGATCGAGAAAGGAGCGCATGTTGCCATGGTCGATCTCAATAAGGATAGCCTCTCTGAAACTGCAGATCTTGCTCACGCCCGTGCCCGTGCTCATGCCCATGCCCCATCCATCAGCTCGCACGTACTCAATATCTCTGACCGTGAAGGAGTATTTCAACTTCCCGAGGCAGTGATAAGAGAGCACGGACATGTTGACGGCCTTATAAACAATGCCGGCATCATTCAACCCTTCGTTAAGGTTCAGGATCTGGCATTCGATAGCATCGAGCGTGTAATGCAAGTCAATTTTTACGGCACTCTGTACATGACGAAGGCATTTTTACCACACTTGAGGGCTCGGCCCGAAGCACACTTGGTCAATGTGTCCAGCATGGGCGGATTCTTACCGGTCCCCGGCCAAGCGATTTACGGGGCATCCAAGGCGGCCGTGAAATTGATGACCGAAGCGCTCTTTGCAGAAATGCAAGGTACGAGAGTACAAGTCAGTACTGTTTTCCCTGGAGCAGTTGAGACCAATATCACCGAAAACTCTAAGGTGGATGCGCCTAATGTTGATGGCGACGAAAGTTCATTTCAGGCTATCAAGGCTGACGAAGCCGCCAGGATCATTGTAGATGGGATCCAAAAGAACCGCTACCACATATTTGTTGGCAAGGATGCCAGGATGATGGACAAGCTCACCCGACTCATGCCTCGACGAGCAGCACTCATCATTGCCAACAAAATGAAAAGTCTCTTGAATTAAGAT
>VMDK01000074.1 GCA_008080835.1 Sphingobacteriia bacterium
AATTTCTTCATATTATCCTTTAAAATCTCATTTTTCTCAGAGCTGAGGACAGCTTCTGAAACGTATGCAAATTTATCCGATTTGACGTATTAGACAACAATGGGTTAACCAGAGATGTTTTTGCGTTGAGCAACGGTTTGAAGGAATTTTTACCTTCCCCAGATAAAAGCGATGTAAAGTGTGGCCGGAGCGGTCGGATTTTCAGTCAAAGCCATCATCGGTAACCCTCCCGGAAAGTAGTCGACTATGCCACCCACTCGCAGCGATTTATAACCACCATTATCAGATGCCCATTGGAGATCCACCGCAGCACGGACATTCAGTCCCAGTCGGTATTCCAGCTCACCCCATCCGCCTTGATCGTCGGAATATCCGAGGATGTCTTCCTGACGGGTATGCACTTCCGGGTCGTAGCGTTCAGAGCGTATATAACCCGAGTTGTCGTTCCCATTGCGATGATAGATGCTGAGATAGACCGGTCGTTGAATGGCCGCTGTCACACCACCCTGCGTTTGCAAATAAACTCCAAGTCGATTCCAGTCGTTCCGCTGAATAAGCGGAAGCTCATATCCCGTATTCACACGCATGAAGGCCGTCCGGAACAGCTTACCGTACACATACGGCCGTGGATTTTGAACGTTCGGGTTGATGATCTTGATCTCCCTGGGATGTTTGTGCGTGACCAGATCCATTTGCCAGGAGCGCGTATGCTTGGGAGCAGAGTTCTTGAATCCGGCTGTCAGTCCATAGCCATAGGTGCGCAATACCGGACCGCCATAAAAGCGGAGCGAACTCGCCTTCCCGATCTCCACTTGTGCCACGACATCTCCAACCGTTCCGAAGAACAGGAGGACAAGGGTCAAAACACATGTGAGGGTAGTGCTGCGCATACTACATTTGTGAAGTGTAAAGATAAGACTCTACACCCTTTATTACTAACGCACAGCCTATGAAAGTAGTTTCCACCATATCATACCTCGGCGATCTGCGCACGAATTCCCGTCACCTCCGATCTGGGGAAGAATGTTTGAGCGATGCACCCGTTGACAACAACGGAAAAGGCGAGGCTTTCTCGCCAACCGACATGATCGCTAATTCCCTGGGTACTTGTATGCTCACACTAATGGGCATCACGGCCAATAAACAGAATTTCAAACTCGGCGCGATCGAAGCGCAGGTTGAGAAAGAGATGGCTGCCGGCCCGCGACGCATTATCAAAATACGCACCTTGATCCGCGTCGAGGATCTCGGATTTACCCCGGAGCAGAAACACGCCATCGAAGATGCAGCGATCAACTGCCCGGTGACCTGCAGTCTACATCCCGATATCGATCAGATCACAGAGTTCGAATACCGAACTGATGTGAGCGATGCTGCTAACTGGGAATGACGAGAAATGAATGCGAGGTCGGAAAGAATGGGATCACTCTTGCCAATACGACTGATCAGCGCTTTGCTCCAAAGGAGCGAATCCAGGACAATTGTCCCTTCTGAGTCCGCACGAAGACAGACACACAGCAAGGAAAAGAACTACGGCGAATAAACTTGCTAACCTTTTCATAATGTTACGCTTTTGATCAGAACTTCTTAAATAATGAACGGATCGCCAGATTTCTTAGTGCAAAGAAATAAAATTTTGCGGCTATTGGAAAACACCGCGGGTCGGCGTTTTGTTCAGGATAATGTACGCTCCGACATCCGCGAGCTGGCTCTAAAGCTACCGTCCGACACATCCTTTGACCCGAAGATAGCTCTGCAATTGATCGATTGCTATGCACGTGCTTCGAGCAAGCTTCCCGAGTGGTCGAAGCATCTCCTGGCTATGGATCGTCGCTCGCTGGAACAGTCAAGCTCTGAGCGGGTTGCGAGGTACCGAGCGTCTGTTTTAAGTGGTGAGCGGCTACTCGATCTTACCGGAGGACTGGGGGTTGACGACACCTATCTCAGTAACACATTTTCAGAAGTAGAAAGCCTCGATTCAGACCTGAATGTGGTGGAGATGTCCGCATACAACGACGGTATCTTGCAAATAGAGAATATCACGAGAAATTGCGATGACGCAGAGAATTGGGCATCGTATAAAATTGACAATAGCACGACAGTTTATGTAGACCCCGATCGTCGAAGCGACAGCGGTAAGCGGCTCTATAGTCTAATGGAATGCAGTCCGCCTATCCTTGATTGGTTGGGTGAACTCTTGCCAAAATGCGAGCGACTCGTGATCAAAGCATCGCCTATGCTCGACTTGACTCAGATCCAAAGAGAAGTACCACATCTGGAGCAGATCCATGTTGTATCGGATTCCGGTGAGATCAAAGAGATCATGCTCATCTTAACGAATGGTCATGACGATGATCCGGAGATCCTTGCTGTGGAATTAAAAGAGGATAAAGTCGAAACGGTCTCGTCCAAGGACCTTGATCCAAAAGCCTCATTTGCCGGATCCGTTCGTGAAGAGAACTATCTGTTCGAACCGGCACCTTCCATTCTAAAGGCCGGATTGGCCGAGCGCTATGCGGCCTCCTTACAATTGCAGCAAGCAGGTAAAAACCCAGCATTTTATTTCTCCGAGAATCGGGTTGAGGGTGGCACAGGAAGACTCTGGAAGGTCATGGACATTCTGCCTCTTCAATGGAAACAGATCCGCAAGTACCTTGAAAAGGAGGGCATCAACCGAGCAAATATTGTCAGGAAATACTTCTCGGAGTCAACCGCAACGATCTTGAAAAAGCTCAAGCTCAAAGAAGGAGATAAGGAATACCTGATCTTTATGGAGCGACCCGACGGATCGAAAGTTTGCATCCGTGCAATTCGCGTACAGAATTGATCATTTATTCGCGATCTGCAGGTAATTGTCGATCGCCGCAACCATGGAGGGAGCATCCGGAGTAGGAGCCGGGATATTATTCACCAACTCTTTTTCCGATATCGCCATGTTCGTGGTCTTACCCCAACCCGCAATGCGCGTTTTGTTCTGCTCGAAGTCGGAGAAGTTATCGAAGAGTGACTTGATATCTGCCGGACTGAAAAAGACAATGATATCGTAATACACATCGGCAAGATCGCTCAGATCCGCATTCACCGTACGGTACATGATGGCTTCCGTGTAGTCAAACCCATTCTCCGTGAGGAAGTTAGGGATGGAATCCTTTCTGATGTCAGAACATGGGAAAAGGAACTTTTCCTTGGTGTGCTTCTTCAGCATTTCCAGGAATTCCGGTTCACGACCTTTTCCGAAGAACATCTTGCGCTTACGCAGTACAGTGTACTTCTGGATATAGAGGGAAACCCCTTCGTTCATGCAGTAGTATTTCATGGTCGTAGGTAGCTCGATCTTGAGCTCTTCTACCACACGAAAGAAGTGGTCCACCGCATTTCTCGACGTGAGAATGACCGCAGTGTGATCAAGAATGTTCAGGCGCTTTTTACGCAAGATCTTACCCGCCACAGGCTCTACCTGTATGAACGGACGATAGTCAATCTTGAGATTCCACTTTTCGGCAAGGGCGTGATAAGGCGTACGCTTATCTCCCGGATCCGGCTGGGATATAAGAATGGTTTTTACTTTCAAGTTCTTAGCGCTTTAACCTTAACTCACATCACCTCATTGGCGAGAATAAGCAAGGGTAACATTTCAAGCGTGCAAAGATACAGAATTATATAGAGCCTGTTAAATCTGAAGTTCTCCCAGGTTAAAAAAAGCATTCGGAGAAAACGATATACAAAGAATAGGACTAAAAGCACGGCAAACCCTACTCCGAGGTACTGTCGAAGCACTTCACTCAAGCTGTAATAGACCACCAGCAGAACCGGAAAGGCAACGATCGCAAAAAGGAAGGCTAAGTTGCTCATACTCACCACCATCATTCGTGGAAGCTTATCGGTTTGTAAGACCTGGAAAACCATCAGGTACAAAGAGTATTTCGTGGTGTATACCACCATCACGATCAGCAACAGCACGAGATAATTTCTCCAATCCGCTTGAAAATTCAGCTCGAGGCCAAATGGCTGGTAGATATGTAAGGCAAAACTGAAAATGATACAGTAGATCAGTATGAAAATGATCTGGTAGAGGTCTATTCCCGGGATGAGATCGAAAAAGCCCCATTCCGATTTGAAAGAGCGGAAAGGCGTACGGATGGCATAGAAGTACCGAGTTGAGTCCAGTGCACGCAGAACTCCGATCAGGATCATCACGAATAAGGCCATGATGAAGACCCATGGATACGTTCTGGCCTTTCGTTTGCCCGGTTCCTGCCTCTTGAAATCAAATACTACCGGAGGTTCCAAAGGAGCCTCTGATGCCATGGCTGAAGTATCGGTAATTAGGTCAATGGTGTCGGGCAGACTCACTGTATATACAAGCGGACCGGGTGCGATAGAATCAGCCACTAAAGCATCTGTGATGTCGACAGCTGTATCACTCACCAATGCTGCACTATCAAGTGCGTTGACTACCGAATCAGCATTAGTTTGGGCCAGAGCTGAAAGCCCCAGGGTGAAGATCAAAACAAGTGAGAAGTATCGTAGCATTGGCTGTCTGACAAAGGTATTTGCTGAAAGCATTTTAGAGATAATTAATTACTCCAAAATGTACCTTGGCTCGGTTGAATTGTATCCCGAGGTCTCCAATAGCTCCGAGAGCATAGTCGAAATTGAGCAGTGAAGTTCCTACCTGAAGCCGCACCCCGGCCCCAAATCCATATGCCAGATCGCTGCTGTAAGGTTGTCGCACTGAATTCTCAATATATGCAGCGTTGCCAAACAAGTGAAAATTGGCATCACGACTGAACAGGTACCGATATTCTAATGTGCCTCCATGTATCAGGTGACCTTCTAGCGAACGCTCATCGAAACCTCTCAATGACCGTGCTCCACCGATCCGATACAGGTCGTTTCGCAAGACCTCCTGCGCGAATAACTGCATTCCTGTTGCTTGTACCATCAACGCGCTTTTCACCCGCATAGGAATGAATATCTTCAGGTCATATTGATACTGAAACTGAATACTTCGCAGATCCAGTAAGTCGTAGATGGATGTCAATGAACCTTGCTCATTTACCCATTGAACGGCATCGATCTTAGCGTCACGTTGGATCCTGCGGCTTCCAATATTGGCATCCATGCTCAGTTCAAATCCACTCCTTGGGTTGAATCTGTAATCCAACTTATTCAAATGGATATCGCAGCCATACGATAATACTCGTACAGGGTTATTCTCCGGAAGTCGTCTGCTACTTCGAATGGAAGCGGTATCTGATGTAATGAGGGTCGTGCTTTTTGACCGATAGTACACACGCACATGATCCGTTCCCTCAAGAATGAATCGAGCGCCGATCCCACTTTGGAGATTGAGGAAGGAGGTGTCGAGTTTGAGCAGATTCAAGTCGCCATCTACACCAATATTGGTCGCAAACACATAAGGCACCACCGCACTCAGGTCCAGTTCCTGACTTTGGGTCAGAAAGCTTCGCCAATGCGTGCTAAAGCCGACTCCTCTGCGGAACAGGTTCTGAAGTTCCACATGGACCTCACCGGTCACGAGCAGCTCGTTGTTCACGCTTTCGCTGTTCGGCGCAAAACCGACAATTCCATCAAATCGATCGCTCTTCTTCTCTTCGAGAAAAAGGTGGAAGCGAACCTTTCCTTCCCCGAAGAAAATTCTACTGGGTTGAGTGACACGCACAAAGGGCAACTGTGACAGTTTCCTCTGAATACGGCGAATGGTATTCTCACTGTAAAGATCTCCTTTCCGGATATTGAGATAATACGACAGAAAGCGATCGGAGACATTGGCATCACCATAGATCTCGATCGAATCGTAGAGGTATAACGGACCTTGATTCAGTCGAACAGCGGCATGGATGTCAGCGCCTTCCGTTCTCACGGAATCGATACGCACGGAGGCAAATGGCCGACCGGTATTTTCAGAGCGATCCAGGATCCGTTCTGCTACTCGCCACACACCATCGGGAGCGAGTTTTGCCCCTTTCCCCTTTCTCAAAAACCACCCCGGTAACCAGTCATCCGGTATTCCATCGGTATTTAGATACGAGACTCGATACTTCCTGCCACAGTATATCCATACATGTAGCGATGCACTATCCGCATGAGTAGAATCAATACCTGCGCTCAGATGTCCGGTTCTCCAAAGAATTCGCAGTTTCTGCTGAGCTTCTTCGAGAGCCTCCACCATCGAGTTTTGAAGAGAATCATACTTCAACAGTGACCGAGGACTCACTTCCCCATTCGCGGAATAATGAATGAACAGCTTGAACGGAATGCGAGTAGAGCCGTACGACAGTACCGACAGATTGATGAGAAACCCCACGGTCAGTATTTTTCCAAGTGTGCTCAATATTGGGTAAACGACGGAATGGTCGATCGTGTTTCGAACCGACTACTTGTTTCGGGATTTTACAAAGAAAAACTCCTTCAAATAGCTTGGCTCAAAATAAGCCACGTCTTCAAATTCCTCTTTCTCCCATTTACCGGGGATCAAGTGTCCCATATGCTTTGCATGAAGCCAGTTTTCCTCAGAAATGGTCTGCTCGGGAAAATAATTGAGGTCCTTCATCTTGGCCGTAGCGCTGCCGATCAAATGCACTTTCTTTCCTTCCGTGCATGAAGGTGGCTTCACTTCATCGAGGATCGCCGGACTCGCTTCGTGAATGCTATTTCCCTCGTGGTCAAAGAATTCCCAAAAGACCTCCATCCGACGAGCATCCATAGCTGAGCAGATCACATCCTTCTCGGTCAGATCCGAATGCTGAGACCAATACGCAGCCGACATGATCTCCAGCGATGTCAATCCTATGATCGGAACATTGGTGCAGTAGGATATTGATTTTAAAGCAGCACTTCCGATGCGCAATCCGGTATAAGATCCCGGACCGAGATTCAATACAAATGCACTGATGTCAGGCCAGTAAACAGACTTCTCATAAATGACGTCTCGAATGGTACCGAATATGTATTTAGAATGGCTGTTGGGTTCTTTGGTTTGCCTGGAATACAAAAGTTCGTCGTTCTCAAAAAGAGCGACCGAGCAGATCTCTTCAGATGTATCTATAGCAAGAAACAGCGGCACCAGGCAAAAATAGCTTTTCCCAAGAACTGTACTCGTAATTCGATCTTTCAAGATCGTATTCGAGGAGAAGGCTCAATTCGACACCCGCAGACTCCCGATAAATCACATATTTGCGGTTTCAATCACATCCCAATGAATCACAAAGGCATAGACCCACCAAGCTGCAAAAAGATACCACACCGTCACGAGACACATGGCGACGTGCGAGTCGATGACTATTACTGGTTGAACGACCGCGAGAATAAAGATGTCATAGCCTACCTCGAAGCCGAGAACGCATACACCGATGAAGTCATGAAAGACACTGAGGAGCTCCAATCGAAGCTCTACGACGAGATAGTTGGTCGCATCAAGCAGCAGGACGAGTCGGTGCCATATTTCAAGAATGGCTATTGGCACTACACCCGGTATGAAGAGGGCAAGGAGTATCCGGTCTATTGCCGGAAGAAGGACAGCATGGACTCCGAGGAGCTGATATTGTTGAATGTGAACGAAATGGCCGAAGGACACGATTTTTACCAAGTCGGAGCCTTGAGCGTGAGCGAGGATAATCGGTGGCTTGCTTTTTCCGTGGACACGGTAAGTCGTCGGATCTATACCATCTACTTCAAAGATCTCGAGAGCGGCGAGATCAGTGATCTGAACATTCCGAATACGACCGGATTGGCCGTTTGGCCGTCAGATGATCGCTACCTGTTCTTCACCACCAAAGATGAGCAGACCCTGCGCTCAGATAAGGTACACCGGTTCGACCGCCAAACGAATAGCTCCGAACTCGTCTTTCACGAACCAGATGAGACCTTTTATGCGCATATACACAAAACTAAATCCCGGAAGTATCTGGTCATTGGTTCGACCAGCACATTGACCTCTGAATACCGGATCCTGAAGGCAAATGACCCCACCGGATCATTTAAGGTATTTCAACCCAGGGTTCGAGGGATGGAATACAGCATCTCACATTTCGAAGACCGGTTTTACATACTGACGAATTGGGAAGCGACGAATTTTCGACTCATGAAGTCCGGTCTGGAAAATACAGAACGCGAGCATTGGCAGGAAGTCATAGCACACAGAGATGAAACGCTACTCGAAGGAGTAGAACTGTTCAACGATTTCATGGTCCTCGAAGAACGAACCATGGGGTTGACCCATCTCAAGGTGCATCGGTTCAGTACTGATGAGTCGTATTACATTCCATTCGAAGAGGAAACATATACAGTCGGTTCGTCTGTGAACCCTGAATTCGATAGTCATGTACTCCGATTCGGTTACACATCTCTGGCGACACCATCTTCGACCTTCTCTTTCGACATGCTGACCAAGGAACGAACTCTCCTGAAGCAGCAGGAAGTGGTTGGCGGCTATGACGCTACTAAATATCATTCGGAACGGATCTATGTAGAGGCTAGAGATGGCGCACGGATCCCTGTTTCACTGGTCTATCGAAAGGACTTCAAACCCGCTCCGGATCGACCTTTGCTCCAATACGGATATGGGTCATACGGACATTCAATGGATCCATACTTCAGCTCAGCCAGACTCAGTTTGCTGGATCGTGGAGTGAGCTTTGCCATTGCTCATATTCGAGGTGGCGAAGAACTCGGACGCAATTGGTACGACTCCGGTAAACTGCTTCAGAAGAAGAACACTTTCTACGATTTCATCGATGTGGCATTGTGGCTCATTGACAACGGATACAGCTCGCCGGAACATCTCCATGCAATGGGAGGGTCTGCAGGTGGCTTGCTCATGGGTGCCGTCGTCAATATGCGCCCTGATCTTTGGAAGAGTATCAACGCTGCCGTTCCGTTTGTGGATGTAGTGACGACCATGCTGGATGAGAGCATTCCACTCACAACAGGTGAATTTGATGAATGGGGCAACCCGAAGGACGAGGAGTACTACCACTATATCAAGTCCTACAGTCCGTACGACAATGTGGAGGCAAAAGACTACCCCAATATGTTGATAACCACCGGCTTACATGACAGTCAGGTTCAATACTGGGAGCCGGCGAAATGGGTAGCATTGCTGCGGGAGAAGAAGACCGACGACAATATTCTGCTCATGAAAACGGAAATGAACTTTGGACACAGTGGTGCCAGCGGTCGCTTTCAAAGGATCAAGGAGATCGCTTTGGACTATGCTTTCTTATTGGACCTGGAAGGGGTCACTTCTTGAGTAGGTGACTGAACTCCTTTCGGAACTTGGCGATCTTAGGCCCGATCACAAAGGAACAATAGGACTGAGAGCTGTTGTTCGCATAGTAATTCTGATGATAATCTTCTGCAGCGTAGAATTTTGATGCAGCCTCAATGGCTGTGACGATCGGGTCGCCCCAAAGACCTGAGGTGTCTGTTTTCGCTTTGCTCTCTTCGGCAAGAGATCTTTGCTCCTCATTGTGATAGAAGATCACCGATCTGTATTGTTCACCAACGTCATTCCCCTGCCGATTCATCGTTGTTGGATCATGCGAATGCCAAAATACCTCCAGCAATTGGTCGAAGCTAATGGTATCCGGATCAAACCAGATCCTTGCTACTTCTACATGACCGGTTGTACCGCTACAGACTTCTTTATACGTTGGATTCGCAGTAGCACCACCCATGTAGCCGCTGACCACCTTGTGCACTCCTTGGATCTCCTGAAAGATCGCTTCAACACACCAGAAGCACCCGGCTCCCAATGTCATACTGTCCAAATTGTCTTTTTGCATGCTTTCTTGTTCTGCGACCATGTCCGATTTCCCACTTTTTGTGCCACATGCGGTCAGTGAGAAGAAAGCCAAAACCAGAAAGATCGCTATTCGCTTACTTGTCTTCAAAACTCTTAAATTCTATGGAAACCGAATTGACGCAATGTCTAGTGTCTTTTTCGGTGAACCCTTCACCCAGAAATACGTGCCCCAGATGTCCTTTGCAGTTGGTGCAAATGATCTCTGTGCGGAAGCCATCGACGTCCGGACGACGAGTAACGGTACCGCTGATCTCATCGTCGAAACTAGGCCAGCCGCAATGACTGTCGAACTTGTCCCTTGACCAGTACAACGGGGCATGACACTTGCGACATAAATAGATCCCATCCGCTTTGTGATTCCAATATTCGCCGGTATAAGCCCGCTCTGTCCCTTTCTTGTTGAGCACGTAACTTTCAAAATCAGAAAGATCGAAATAGGGACGCTCCTTAGAACCATTTCGCATGTCAAAAAGCAAATGGAATACTTCGGATCTGACCTTCGCCGGCTCCACCGAGACTCTTGGATCAGCCGTAGTAAGAGAACGGATGACATTTCCCTTTTCGTCAACGAGAAGCACCAAATGTCCTTTCGTGAGCGCTTTAAGTTCTGACCACTCATTCGAGTTGAAAGTGCTCTGTATTACTCCTTTGGACCCGACATTGAATTCCGACAGATCTTCCTTCAAAGAGTCATAATAGCTCTTATAGTTGCTGTAATGTTTCTCTTTGGTCGCAGGTTTCACGTGAACCACACGCAGGGGATGATTCATTTTGAATTCACCCGGATACTTCAGCGAGGAATGATCCTGGACTATAGAACCCTTGTCTACAGATGCCAATTCCGGATAGACACTATCCAGGTCTGCATTGAGTTCAATGCCTTTGGAATATTTGTATTGCAAGCTTTGTTTGCCCATGTTCTGACCGTTGCAACTGCTCAGGATTCCAATGAATGCGAGAAAGAAGAACTGTTTAGGTTTCATTGCAAAGGTAGAACAGGAGTTGATATAACTTTGTTAGGAATCGTTCGATTGATAAATCAGTATTTACGTTCAACAGACCTTTGAGGAGGTCAAATGGGGTTTACCCAACAACTTCAAACAGTATTGAATAAACATGAAGCATAGAAAACATAGACAAAACAAGCTAGGCATATTGAGTATTGCATTTAGCTGTATAGCCTTGCTCTTCACCGCGTGTGAAGGCAACAAGTCCGATATGGACTATGGATGGGAATTCGGGGATGGAGCCGAAAGTGCGGCTACCGAAGAAAAAAGATCCGACAACATTTCTCAAGGAACATTTGCTGTAGGATTAAGCTCCAATGATGAGCTGGCCAGCACGGATCCAAAATCTGAAGAGCCTTCATCTGAGGTCATAGATCCTGCTCCACAAATGGACAAGTCCAAGATCATCCGCAACGGTTGGCTCACTGTTGAAGTGGATGAATACGACCGGGCCAGAGAATCCCTCGGTAAGTTGGTCGATTCCTATGGTGCATTCATTTCCCGGGAAAATGAACAACGTGACGAATACCGGATCCGAAATGATATCGAGATCAAGGTCCACAACTCAAGGTTCGATGAGATCATGGATGCCATAGCCAAAGCAAAAGGCGTTGCGCATATTGATGAGAGACGGACCAGTTCTGTAGATGTAGGTGAAGAATACTATGACCTGCAATCCAGATTGAAAACCAAGCGTGAAGTAGAGCAACGCTATCTCGATATTTTGAGAAAGGCAACAACGATCAAAGATATCCTGAGCGTGGAGGATAAGATCCGAGTGATACGCGAAGAGATCGAAGCTGCTCAGGGAAGACTGAACTATTTAAGCGATCGCGTAAGCAGGAGCACGATCCACGTGGACCTTTATCAGAACCTCGATTACACTGTGCCAAGCGTGGAGCGACGTGGTTTTGGAAGCAAGCTCGTGCGTGCATTGGAATCCGGGTGGAACGGAATTCTCAATGCCATCATCTTCCTTGGATATCTGTGGCCACTATGGGTCATTCTCATCGGTTTATTCATCTTCTGGAGACGGCGTCGGGCAGGTAAACGTGCTCAATGAGGGTCGGGTTCTTCTAAATCTTGAACGCGAATCCTACATTTGTCCGGTAACAGATCGGACATGTCAGCAGCGAACAGAGAAAAATTCAGAGAGGTAATTGAGTCGGGGTATACTTTCAAAGGCGAAAGCATTCTCCTTGGGACAAGCATACTCGATGGTGAGCCGTTGCATGCAAATCAGGTAAGGGTTCCTTTAAAAACCCTCAATCGACATGGATTGATCGCTGGAGCCACTGGAACGGGAAAGACCAAAACAGTCCAGAATATCGCGGAGCGTTTATCTGAAAGTGGCGTCCCGGTTCTTCTCATGGACATCAAAGGGGATCTGAGCGGACTGGCAGCTGCCGGTTCGGGTCATCCCAAGATCGATGAACGCCATGCGCATATTGGCACCGAATGGATGGGTAGAACGTACCCGGTTGAGTTCCTGACCATCAGTGAACAGGAAGGTGTTCGACTTCGTGCGACCATTTCCGAATTCGGTCCCATCCTACTTTCACAAATTCTCGGTTTGAATGATACGCAAAGCGGCGTCTTGTCGGTGGTATTTAAATATTGCGACGATAATCACTTGCCTCTTCTTGACATTAAGGATCTGAGAAAGGTGCTTCAATACATCTCCGACGAAGGGAAGGAGTTCATTGAAAAGGAATACGGATTCGTGAGTGCCTCAAGCGTAGGTGCGATCATGCGAAAACTCCTGACCATCGAACAACAAGGAGCCGATCGCTTCTTTGGTGAGCGGTCATTTGATGTAGACGATCTGTGCCGTCTCAACGAGAATGGTGAAGGCATGATTAATATTCTTAGGCTCGACGATATTCAATCTCGACCGGACCTGTTCAGTACATTCATGCTTTGTCTGCTTGCTGAGATCTATGAGAAATTTCCCGAACAAGGTGATTCCGACCGACCGGAGTTGGTTATATTCTTTGAAGAGGCCCATTTGATGTTCAGAGAAGCATCCGACGCCCTTCTGGATCAGATCGAGATCATGGTGAAGCTGATACGTTCAAAAGGTGTCGGGTTATTCTTCTGTACCCAGGATCCGACGGATGTTCCTGACAAGATTCTAGGACAGCTCGGAGCAAAGATCCAGCACGCCTTAAGAGCATTCACCGCCAAGGACCGAAGGGCCATTAAACTCACCGCCGAGAATTATCCTATAAGCGATTTTTACAATACAGATGAGGTTCTCACCCAGTTGGGAATCGGTGAGGCTTTGGTCAGCGTGTTGAATGAAAAGGGGATCCCGACACCCTTGGCTCATACATTACTTACGGCTCCGTCGTCGAGAATGGACGTGATATCCGACAGCGAGAAACGAGAGGTTATGAATGCCTCGAGTATTCGAAAGAAGTACGAGGAAGAGATCGACCGGGAGAGTGCGTACGAAATGCTTTCGGATAAGTTGGAGCGATTGGAGGAAGAAGCAAAAGAAGAGGAAGAAGCTCCCGTGAAACGAGAATCCCGAAGAAGACGTCCGGAGAAAAGCACATTCGAGCAGATCGCCGGTCATCCCACGACCAAGATCGTCGTCCGTGAATTGACGCGTGGTATTCTCGGAGTCCTCGGAATTCGGACCACAACCCGGAGGCGATCCACAACAAAACGAATAGCATCCACTCGTAGCCGAAGAAGATGACGGAATGC
>VMDK01000046.1 GCA_008080835.1 Sphingobacteriia bacterium
CAGCTGATCAGGAGTGGCACCGCCATGATGGCGAAGGGCACGGATCGTGGCAACCACTACAATGGTCTTAGGCTTCAGTCCGGCATAACCGCATTTGATATTGAGGAATTTCTCGGCACCGAGGTCTGCCCCGAATCCGGCTTCCGTAACCACATAATCGGCCAGACTCATACCCATCTTCGTAGCGATGATGGTATTGGTTCCTTGAGCGATATTAGCAAATGGCCCACCATGTATGATGGCAGGATTTCCTTCCAAAGTTTGAACTAGGTTTGGTTTGATAGCGTCTTTCAACAAGATCGCCATTGCATTCTCGACGTTCAGATCACGCGCATATACAGGCTTTCTATCTGTTGTGAATCCAACGAAAATGCTTCCGAGCTTTTCTTTCAGATCAGCCAAGTCCTTCGACATGCAAAGGATGGCCATGATCTCACTGGCTGCCGTAATGTTAAAACCGTCCTGTCGAGGAATACCGTTCCCTGTGCCTCCAAGTCCGATCACGATATCACGTAGTGCACGGTCATTCATATCGATCACGCGCTTCCAGTATACTGTTCGTGGATCGATCCCGAGACTTCTGGTCTTACTTTGAATATTGTTGTCGATTACGGCTGCGAGCAGGTTGTTCGCCTTTTCTATTGCTGAAAAATCACCGGTAAAATGAAGGTTGATGTCCTCCATAGGTACTACTTGTGACCAACCTCCTCCAGCTGCTCCTCCCTTGATCCCGAATACCGGACCGAGAGAAGGCTCGCGCAATACGACCACCGATTTCTTTCCGATCTTGTTCAATCCTTCATTAAGACCGATGGAAACGGTTGTTTTCCCTTCTCCGGCAGGAGTAGGCGTGAGCGCAGTTACCAGGATCAGGTTACAATGGTCGACTTTGGATTGATCAATAAGGTCAAGCGGAAGTTTGGCTTTGTACTTACCATACATTTCCAAATTGTCCTCTGCTACATCCAATCTGGAAGCAACATCTCGGATGTGCTTCATTTCCACGCTCTGTGCGATCTGTAAATCGGTCATATCGGTGTTTTGTTTAAACTTTCGCGAATATATTCAAATTGTGTATTTGCGACGAGTTCAGAGGCATGTGAGCTTAATCCTTTGCCGTTTGACAATACGGAACGTATTTTGAGGTTAATTCCATAGTCAACAGGAACTCTCATGAGATCTTTTCAATACATATCTATAGTTTCGATCGTGTTCTTGCTGCTAGCCGCTCCTACAGCGCGGGCTCAAGAAGCTAAGATGCAATTCAAGAATGCCTCTCACAATTTTGGAAAAGTCAAAGCAGGAGAAAAAGCGAGGCACGTTTACAAGTTCAAGAATACCGGAGATGCTCCGCTCAAGATAAAGGATGTGAAGACGACCTGTGGTTGCACGGTGGCCGACTATCCTAAAAAGAAGATCAAACCCGGTAAGAAGGGAAAGATCACAGTAGATTTTGACACCCACGACAAGAATGGGCCATACGCCAAAGGTGTGAACATTTACTACAACGGCGGTGAAGCCAACCTGATCATACTTATAGAGGTAGAAGGTGTTCCGTTACAGGAGCAAATGGATTTCCCGAGCGAGAAAGATCGCGACAGCTAAATTGATTAGATAGGTGTGGATTAGGAAGGCTTGCTCGTGCTCTCGCCATAGGCGGGCAAGCGCGCTCTTGCTCTTTGCCTACAGATGGACTTTCATCCCCAGACGCATGCCGATGGAGAGTTGATTTTGCTCCAATTCGTAGTCTTCTGTAAAGGTCGAAGTAAGGGCATATTTGAACTGTGGGTTCAGGAATAACTCTACTTGCTTACTGAAATACTGGGACATGATGACTCCCGTATTCGCAAACAGGAACTGCCTGTTCAGATACTCGAATCCCGGCTCAGATATCCAGTGGTATTCGTTGTTACTGTAATTGTACATGAGCGCATCCGACTGCACCATGTATGCATACGAAAGACCGGCTTGTGCTTCGATAGCGGTACCACCAAGTTTCGTAAGCTTGTAACCTATGTTCACCGGGATCTCCACAAAACCGAAATAGTTATTGAATGGTACCACCTCATTCATACTGGCTTCCTGCGTTTCAGGAGAGCCATACAACGCATCGTGCGCCTTGAATGGATCATTCTCTTCCATCAAATTGCTACGGATGTTTGAACGGTTCTCAGGACGATCGACCACTTGCATTTGCTCCCCGAATGTGGTGTAATAGATCCCTGACTGTACTGTGATCCGATCGCTGACGTGCATGTATACGTCCAAACCGGAATAGAAGTTCAAGATCGCCCCATCGGTTTCATTGCGATATGTTTTCGTTTGACCGTATGTGTAGGCCTTTTTGTCCTCGATCCTCGCTACTCTGGAGACATCTCTGTAGCCAAAACGTCGATAGGAATAACTAGGAGCAAAAGAGGCCCCTATGGCAAACCGCCTTCTGTGCAGTTTCAAGTGTTTGGGCACCAGGTATTCACGTTCGGATAGATTTGACACGTTCATCGCCTCTTCCAGAAGGAACAGTTCCGCCTTATCGATCTCGTCCAGGTGTAATCTTTCAAAGTCTGTGCGTTTCTCGATCTGCATTGGAGCCGCCGTGCGTTTGGTTGAACTCACCTTGCGAGCCACGTTGCGAACACTTCGGACCGCTTCTTTATGCTTGGTCACCAGAGCAACCACTCGTGGTGTGCGCACGGGTCGTTCAGGAGCTGCAATTACAGTAGGTCTTTCTTCTACTCGTTCGGAAACCGTTTCATTCCATGGCCAAAGTTTCCCGAGATCAAAGTCGTAAAGACCGAACTCTCCTTTGCTGCCGTAAAAAAGCTGGAAAAAGATGGTAATAGCACCAAAAGCGATCAAGGGCACCGTCACGTATGCCCCGACCTTCAGGAAGCGATGAAGCTTCTTTTCTGCTACTTTTTGGCTAGTACCCATAGGAACTCTAACAAACTTAACGTCTTAATCTGCTCTAGTATCAGCGTTTTCGGGCATTTTACCGAAATATGAGACTATAAAATATAGCAGTATCGCACCCACTAGGAACAAAATCCACGTCGGTATTCCATACGCTGATGGCAGGGTGCCAATGAACAAGGCCACAGCTCCTACCGTCAAGGCGTAAGGCAGCTGTGTCTTGACATGCGCAACATGATCGCAGCCTGTGGCCATGGAGCTCAGGATGGTCGTATCTGAGATCGGAGAGCAATGGTCACCCAAAACTGACCCCGCCAACACTCCTGACACAATGTTCGTAAAGATGCCGTATGCCTCTACCTGACTCAGTCCTGATGCTATGCTGATATCCCAGGATGTCAATAGCACCAAAGGATAGAGGATCGCCATGGTACCCCAACTCGTTCCGGTTGAGAATGCGATGACTCCCGACATCACAAATACGATCGCAGGTAACAATTGAGGGGCAAACGACTCCCCTATCAAACCTGCCAGGTACTCGGCAGTATTAAGATCTTCGATCAAACCTGCCAACGTCCACGCCAATCCAAGAATAGCGAGTGCCGGCAACATGAATTTCATACCATCGAACGCGTGCTCAATGGTATCTGTGAATTTGTGTATTCCGCGCAGAACTGTCATGAGCACAGCTACAGCCAGTCCCGAAAATGAAGCCCATACAAGGGATTTGTACGAATCCGATTCCCCTATTACTGCGGATAGATTGCTTCCTAAACTCAGATTGTTATCCCAGGAAACTTCCTGTAGTCCGGTATAGAACAATCCCCACACGGTCCCGATGACGATCACAGCAATAGGTATGAGTGCATTCCAGATGCTCTCTTTTTCATCCGGGACAGCATCCACTTCCGCAGGGCTTGTCGATCCGGCATCCGAACTCGCCACTCGAGCACGCTGCTCGGCCTTGTACATAGGGCCATAATCACGTCGCATCACGATCAACAGAAACATGAAGAACAGCGTAAATATTGGATAGAATGAATACCCTAGTGAACTGAGGAAGACACCATATGCGCTGCCTACTTCCAATCCGCCTGTTTCGATCTGGTTCAACCCGTCCTGAATATAGCCGAGCTCGGCACCTATCCACGTGGTTATGAAGGCAATAGCCGCGATCGGAGCAGCCGTGCTATCCACTATATACGCCAGCTTCTCCCGACTGACCTTTAATCGATCAGTGACGGGTTTCATAGTATTCCCAACCACCATGGTATTAGCGTAATCATCGAAAAAGATCATGATGCCCAGGATATAAGTTGCAAGCTGACCGGATCGCGAGTCGTCGGCGTTCTTAGCAATTCGCTTTACCACTGCCATCATCCCACCATTTTTCGAAACCACGTGAACCGTAGCTCCAATCAGGAGAGAAAACAGGATCACACTCATATGATCGCTGTCGGCCAGAGCATTTCGCAATTCCAACGGTAAGTAAAGCAGGATCCCATACCAGAATCCATCACCATTATTCATTGAAAGGATTATTGCCCCAACAAGGATTCCTATGATCAGACTACTGATGACTTCTCTGAATATGAGTGCCAGTACAATGGCAATGACTGCAGGGGCCAATGACCAGAGTCCAATGTCAATGGGTATTGTAACTGAGACGCTTGATTCTGCACTAGCGAGCACTGGCAATGCCAAAACGAAGCTCAATGGGACGAAATACCGAATGTACCGTGATACTAATGCACTCATTGAGTGCAAAATACAAAATGGATCTACAGTCGTGAAACAAAAACTATGAGTGAAGGGTCTTAGTTTTCAACCCCAGGAGATATTCCTCCAATTGTGTGCTCACTACGTCCCAACTAAATCGCTCGCGAGCTACCTGCAATCCTTTTGATCCCGTGATTTCTCGCAACTCAGCAGACTGCAGTAAGGAAATGCAATGTTGAATGAACTCTTCATCCGATCTCCCGAGAAAAACACCCTCACCGCTTTTCACTTCCAATCCTTCGAATCCTATATTGGTACAAACCACAGGAACGCCCATGGCAAGTGACTCCAATACTTTGTTTTGCGTGCCGGCACCAAACCGTAATGGTGCTATGACCACATCGGCATCCGAATACATTTTCGAAAGGTCTTCCACGAAGCCCGTTACTTCTACATATTCACTTGCCAGATCCAAAACGGATTGTACAGGACGCTGACCGGCAATTACCAAGCGTACATCGCATCTTTCACGAATCCGAGGCAACATGTTCTTTACAAAATGTCCCACAGCATCTACATTGGGGGCATAGTCCATGTTGCCGGTGAAGAGCAGTGTTCCCGTTCGTTTGTAATCATGACCTTCGAACCGAAATGTGTCGAGATTCACCCCATTTCGCAGCAACTCAAATTGTGGGCCTTCATGCGTCTTGCGCAGGTGTCTGATATCCTCGATCGAGCAAGCCAGATTCAGATCGAACCGCGAAGCGACTTTTTCGTAGCGAAGAACACGCCTGGATTCCACAGCGTCGAATATTCTGTTGATCAGCGGTCTTTTCACTTTCTTTCGCCTTTCCCAGTAAAGGGAGAACGCATCGGGCAGGTCCAAGATGCGAGGATATTGGGTTCTATCGACCATATACTGAGCCATTCTCATGTGCTGCACATGGATCACGTCAATAGGGTTTTCTGACAAAAATGAGTGGAGCAGACCGTTCATTTTGGGATGCCGGAAATAGGCAACCTGAAACGGGACACGCTTACCAAGCGGATTAAGCGCCAAGATACAATTCCAGATCGAGCGCCATTTCGGCAAGTAAAGGAGTGTTACAGAATCGAAGATCTTCTCTAATTCGCCTCGATAATCAAACTCTGCACGCGTCTGTGCGAAGGTGATCAGATGGAGCTCATGACGGTCCTTCAGACGAGAAGCCAGATTGTATATCTTCAGCTTGTCCCCCCGGTAAGGTGGATAAGGAATACGGTTGGCGAAAAACAGTACTCGCAAGCGCTTCTCCATGGGCGACAAAAGTACGGATATTGAACCATCTTGAGCTTTATGGGTTAAGTTTGCAGTCCCAAAGTTTTCAGCACTATGCCTAGCTTGAACACGATCGAAGAGGCCATTGAGGATATACGCGCAGGTAAGCTCCTGATCGTCGTCGACGACGAGGATCGCGAGAACGAAGGTGATTTCCTCACTGCAGCCAGAAATGTCACTCCGGAAATGATCAATTTCATGGCCACAGAAGGTCGTGGATTGATCTGTGTACCTCTCATCGAGGAGCGTTGTGAAGAGCTCCAACTCGATCTGATGGTCGGTAAGAATACAGCCAGCCACGAGACTCCGTTCACTGTTTCAGTGGATCTCATGGGACATGGTTGTACCACCGGCATTTCCGCGCATGATCGCTCAAAGACGGTTCAGGCTTTGATCGACGAGCGAACAACTCCACAAGAGTTGGGAAGACCGGGACATATTTTCCCGCTTAAAGCCAAAACTGAAGGAGTACTACGTCGTGCTGGGCATACAGAAGCTGCGATCGATCTTGCTCGCTTGGCCGGTTTCGAGCCTGCAGGCTGCATCGTGGAGATCATGAATGAGGATGGGACCATGGCGCGTTTGCCGGACTTGTTCAAAGTAGCAGAGAAATTCGATCTCAAGATCGTTTCTATAGCAGACCTCATCAATTACCGTTTGAAGCATGATTCATTGATCCGCAAAAAGATCGAAGTGAACATGCCAACTTCTCACGGTGATTTCGAACTGGTTGCTTTTGAGCAGATCTATACTGGAGAAGAACATTTAGCGCTAGTTAAGGGTGAATGGAGTGAAGATGAACCTGTTCTCGTACGCGTTCATTCGAGTTGTGTGACCGGTGACATCTTCGGCTCATGCAGATGTGATTGCGGAGAACAGCTCGAAAAAGCCATGGAAATGGTCGAACAGGAAGGCAAAGGTGTGATCGTATATATGAATCAGGAAGGTCGCGGTATCGGCCTGATGAATAAGCTCAGAGCGTATAAGCTTCAGGAAGAAGGGATGGATACCGTTGAAGCTAATGCTGCTTTAGGATTCAAGATGGACCACCGCGATTATGGAATTGGTGCTCAGATCTTGAGAAATCTAGGCGTACACAAAATGATGCTCATGAGCAATAACCCGAAGAAGCGTACAGGGTTGATCGGTTATGGCCTGGAGATCGTCGACAATGTTCCATTGCGCGTTGAGCCTAATCCTCATAACTACAATTACCTCTCGACCAAAAAGCACAAGATGGGTCATGAGCTCTGAGAGCACCACTCCCCCACTTATCATCTACACCGATGGCGCTGCGCGAGGAAATCCAGGTCCGGGCGGGTACGGTGTCGTTCTCACCTACGGTAAGCATCGAAAAGAACTATCCGGTGGTTTTAGAAAGACCACCAATAACCGCATGGAATTGCTTGCCGTGATCAAGGCTTTGCAAATTCTTAAAAAACCGGGGCAGGCTGTTACCGTCGTGACGGATTCCAAATACGTGCATGATTCGGTAGAGAAAGGCTGGGTCTTCAACTGGGAGAAGAAGGGCTTCGCCAAAAAGGCCAATCCGGATCTATGGAGACAGTTCCTTCCACTCTTTCGCAAATTCAAAGTCCGTTTTCGTTGGGTAAAAGGACATTCCGGTCACCCGATGAATGAAAGGTGTGATGAACTGGCTACTACCGCTGCCGATTCTGGTGATCTTGAGATCGACCGTGGTTACGAAGAGTCAGAAGCTACTTTACTCTGATTCCCAAATTGCTATTTTTGACCACATGAACGACTCAGGGAATGTGGCATATGAAATCCGAGGAGGTACAGAAGCTGACCTTCCGAGTGTGTTCGAACTCGTGAAAGAACTCGCTCTGTTTGAGCGTGCTCCGCATGAGGTGGACAATAGCGTGGAGCGAATGAAAATGGATGGATTTGGACCAGATGCTGTCTTTGGATTTCTGGTTGCCACCGTGGATGATACCATCGTCGGGATCTCCATCTACTACTTCCGTTACAGCACCTGGAAAGGAAAGAGTCTCTATCTCGAAGATTTGATCGTAACCGAGAACATGCGTGGGAATGGAATTGGGAAAGCCCTTTTCGAAGCCACAGTGGAAAAAGGGAAAGAATTGGGATGTGTTCAAATGAACTGGCAGGTGCTCGACTGGAATACAGATGCGATCGAATTTTACAAGCTATATGGCTCCACAATTGAAGACGAGTGGCTCAATGCCAGCATACTCTTGAAATAGAATGCAGATCAGTCTCACACAAAAGAGGGTCACCGAATTCCTGATGTTGCTGATCAGTGGATTGGCAGGCTGGTATGTGTTCGATCTTCACTTGCAGTCACCCGGACTGGAAGGTGGAATGGATAGCTACAACCATTACATCATTGCACGCTACGCCTGGCAACACCCGACTGAGCTTTTACTCCATCAATGGGGTAAACCGATCTACAATATTCTGGCTTCGCCTTTTGCGAATTTCGGTCTATCCGGAGTAGTGTTCCTCAACATCCTTAGCTGGATTGGATCTTCCTGGTTGATCTACTTCACTGCTGTTAGATTGAAATTCCGGTTAGCTTTTGCAGCATTCTTCTTTGCCCTTGCGAGTCCGATCTTTTTTGACAATCTGATCTCCGGTCTTACAGAACCGCTTTGCGCACTGATCCTGTCATTGTCCGTCTACCTGTTTGCCAGTGAACGGGTGAATTGGGCCGCTGTAGTTGCAGGTTTCCTACCTTATGCGCGTTCGGAAGGATTTGTCATCATAGCTGTATTTGGTTTCTACCTGCTCTTCATTCTGAAAAATTATCGCGGCTTTCTTTTACTCATTGCGGGATCTGTGGTCATGAACATGATAGGTTGGATCGTGGAAGGAGAAGCCTTGTGGATCTTTACCAGCAATCCATATATCAAGGTACAGGCCGAGAAGATCAACTTATGCGGGAATGGACCGTTGTTGCACTACGTTTCTAAGCTGAAATATGTAATGGGGAAAGTTCCGCTCATCTTCTTTGTAAGCGGTGTGGCCATCATTGCTCATCAATACATTCTGGATCATCGATCAAAACAAACTCGCATCTTATTCTATCCGGTTTTAGGTGTATACGCTCTCTATTTTGTTGTGCATTCATTGATCTGGTATTTAGGTGTTATGGGTTCATGTGGTTATGAGCGTGTTCTCGCTGTGATCGCTCCTTTGGCCGGACTGATCATGGCATACTCCTTCGACATGATCGTGGGCTGGATATATGGATTGTTCAGCAGTCAGAATAAGACCCTAGTATTCTGGTTGGCATTCCTGGCCTGCAACTGGCTCTTGTACATCCCGGATAAAGTATACGGGCATAAATACCCGATCGACATCAGTAAGGAACAACATGAGTTCGTCAAGGTCGCTGAATGGTACAAGACCAAAGACTACTCGGATCGTATGCACTATTTCCTGTATCCCTACCTCAATATCTTGTTGGATATAGATCCTAAGGATACTGAGCATTTCATACAGTTATGGAGTTTCGATTTTCAGTATGCTCCAGTAGGAAGCATAGTCATTTGGGATGGTCATTTTGGACCTAATGAAAGCCAGTTGCCGCTGGCGGATTTAATGGAACACCCGGACTTTAAACTGATCCAATCCTTCATTCCTGAGGAGCCTTTCAAAACTTCGAACGACTACGATTTTGAGATCCACGTATTTGAGAGGGTTCGGGATAGCTCTACAGAAAGATGACCGAGAGCACATACTTTCTTCTCTTAGTAATTGTATCTTGCATGGAAACGAACAACCATGAAAATGAATAAATATATACTAGGAGTCGTGATTGCCATAGTGGCTTTTGCAGCACCATCTTGTACCACGGAGGAGCCAGAACCACAGAATCTACCTGCATATTCGATTTTGGTGAACATGGATCATGTCTGGAATGGACAAGATCTCGAGTTGAATGGCCCTTACTACATGACCGAGGATCAGGACAGCTTTCAATTGACCAAGCTCATCTATCACATCAATAACTTTAAGTTCTATGACGCTTCGGGTGCACTGATCCAGGACAAAGGAGCCTTCTTCATGGTCAATGTGGAAGACGACATGAGCCCTTCATTCGATTTCAGCAAGTTCGATGATGACCTTTCTATTGACTCGATCAGTTTTACATTAGGCGTTGCCGACAGTTCTGTAAATGCAAACGGAGACTTGAATACTCAATTTACAGATCCCATGTACTGGGGCATGATAAACGGTTATATCAACTTCAAGCTGGAAGGACTGAGCCCTTCTGTTTCCAATAATGCAGTGGTTCTGCACGTGGGTGGCTATCTCGCGCCATACATGAATTCTCAACAATTTGGCTTCAGATTGAATTCCCCGGCCATGAGTAAATTGGGTAGCAACGAGATCGATCTCGAATTGGATCTGAGCAAGTATTTCTACAATCCGAACATCGTTGATCTGGACTCCACTCACATGATCCACTCACCGAACGACGCGTCTGCGATGATTGTGGAGAATTGGGCAGACATGATCACTTTGCAATAGTGGGTTTGGAATTGGGACTGGGTTTCTGGGGTTTTGGTCTTTAGAGATTCTAAATTCAAGTAAAATCCTAAATACCCAATTACCTAACACCTGACAACCTAATAATTCACCGAATCCAACTCATTATACCTGTTGGCATCGAGCCTCAACAGAAGGAATACGAGCATGGTGAATGAAATGAGCGAAGAACCACCGTAGCTAAAGAAAGGCAGCGGAATCCCGATCACAGGCGCGATATTGATGGTCATTCCAATGTTGATGGCAAAATGGAACAGCATAATACATATCACCGAATAGGCGTATACCCGATTGAATTTACTCCTTTGCCGTTCGGCCAGGAATGTAAGACGCAGAAAGAACATACAGAAGGTCACGATGACCACGAATGCTCCTACCCAACCCATCTCCTCTCCTACGGTTGAAAAAATGAAGTCGGTATGTTGTTCTGGCACGAAGTCACCTTTGGTCTGAGTTCCATTGAGAAATCCTTTGCCCCAGAAACCTCCGGAGCCAATCGCAATTTTCGACTGGGTTACGTTATATCCAACTCCCTGCGGGTCTTGTTTCAGCCCCAGCATCACTTCCAATCTGGTCTGCTGGTGCTCTTGAAGAACGGTGTCAAAGGCGAATTGTACGCCAAATGAGATCAATGTGATCGCTACAACAACTCCGAGTATGTACCATTTGAACCGTGGCACTGTATACGTGAACGCAAGCACGACGGCTCCTACCAACACAGATCCTATGATCACCGCTACTGAGCCAAATGCCAGTGTAAAGACAAAGATGGTAATGAATGCAACACCGATAAGCAGAATGGCTCCTGACATGCCTTCGCGATATAGCATCAAAAGCAATGCTCCGTACACCAAAGCTGATCCCGCATCACCCTGTATCACGATCAAAGCTGCCGGGACAGCAATGATGCCGAATGCGATGATCTGTTGCTTGATACGCTTGACATTGGTATCGATATCACCCAGGTATTTAGAAAGGGCAAGTGCAGTTCCAAACTTGGCGAACTCCGCCGGTTGCAATCGAAAACCACCGATCTGAAACCACGCACGGGCTCCATTCACTTCAGTTCCAAATACGAGTACGAGAACAAGCAAAGCCAGCGTGAGTCCGTAGAACCAATACCCGAACACATCGAAGAATCGAGCGTCTATTAAGAATATAGCGGCTCCAAAGACCATGGATACAATGATCCACAGCACCTGCTTCCCGTAGTTGGTGGAAAGGTCCAAACTCAACGTCTCACCTCCATGCGACGCGCTGAATATACTCAGCCAGCCCATTGCCACCAGGATCAGATAGAAGAGCAAACTCCAACCATCGAGATAATTCTTACCCAGATCCTTCTCATTCATCGTCATCCTGGATCATTAGGTTGCCATTGATCATGCGATCGTACAGATCTTGCCGCTTCGTCGTAGAATCCGGATACATGTATTTCTCCATCATCAAACTCGCAATTGGCGCAGCCCAAGTAGAACCATATCCTGAATTCTCAACAACCACGGAGATTGCGATCTTCGGATCGTCAAATGGAGCAAATGCTATGAACATGGAGTGGTTCTCTCCATGCGGGTTTTGAACGGTACCCGTTTTGCCACATGTAGTAAGCTCAGGAATCTGTGAACCTCTTGCTGTACCTCTCTCATATACTTCGCGCATTGCACTTCTCACAATGTCGAAGTTGTAATCGCTGATACCCGTTTCGTGCTTCTCCTTGAAGCGGTCAGGAATGTCCGGTTGACCGTCTACAGCCTTCACCACGTGAGGCGTATAATAATAGCCGCGATTCGCAATCACTGTGGCAATATTGGCCATTTGCAATGGCGTGAGCAGAAGCTCTCCCTGTCCGATGGAAAGCGAAACGATCCTCAGGTAGTTCCAGTGATTCTTGCCGTGATACTTGTGGTAATACTCGGCTGTTGGTACGTTTCCGCCTTTTTCCTGATTCACGTCGATATTCAGGGCGTTGCCCAGGCCAAATCGCAATAAGTAATTGCGCCAATTCTGGTTATAGGAATCCTCGATCAGCTCGTCTTTGTTCTGGTGAAGTATCTCGCGAAAGGTGTTGCAATAGTACGCATTACACGATGTGATTATACTGAACTTCAAATCCGGACTAGGAGCATGATCGTGACATCCCACGTGCAATCCTCCGGCATGGAAACCTCCTCGACATGAGAAGTGGGTATTTGGGGTGATCACACCTTCCTCCAGTCCTATAAGAGCCATCACCAATTTGAACACAGAACCCGGAGGGTATTGTGCGGCCACCGCCCTATTGAGAAGTGGTTTGGTCTTATCCTGCGAGAGCTGGGAGTAGAATTTCCCTAGGTTCTTCAAGGAGAATTTGTTCGGATCGTAACTCGGACTGGAGACCATAGCAAGTATCTCACCCGTTGCAGGTTCGATGGCCACGATGCTCCCCACTTTGTTCTGCATGAGTTCCTCCCCATACTTCTGAAGATCTATGTCAAGGCTGGAAGTCAGACGAGCACCATTCACTGCTTCGCGATTTGTGGATTGATCTTCGATCTTGTCAATGATCCGTCCCATATGATCCACCGTGAAGTAATCGAATCCCTTCTCTCCCCGCAATTCCTTCTCATAGAACTGCTCCATTCCGCTTTTTCCTACATACTCTCCAATATCGTAGTAATCGCTTTCTTCCTTTTCCAATTCTCTGCGCGAGATCTCTGCCACGTAGCCAAGCACATGAGCTCCAACTTTGTCGTCATATCTCCGATCAATACGCGTTTCGATATTGAAATGAGAAAATGCATGCAATCCTTCCTGAATTCTTGCGAATTGTTCCGGTGCCAGGTTCTTGATGAAGATCGCACGGCCCCTGTAGGTGTTCTTTCGAGCGTGCTCCAGACGCTTGTCGAACTCCTCTCTGGTCATGTCGGCCAATTCACAGAATCCCTCCACATCAAAGTCTTTCACCTTGAAAGGGAAATTGAGCATTAGGTCAAATGCCGCGTCGTTGTATACTATGATGCTTCCATTTCGATCTTCGATCAGACCTCGATCGGGATACAGGGTA
>VMDK01000123.1 GCA_008080835.1 Sphingobacteriia bacterium
GATAAACGGCTGAAGCCATGGCAGCGCAACCCATTTCAAGTTCACGCTTATTCACATTCTCAAACACGTCGGTATTGCTGTGGTGATGGTCAAAATAGCGCTGAGAATCAGGCACTAAACCCATCATGAGGATATTCGGATTGACAATATTGGCAGAATCGTCAAGCGGACTGATATCCACTCCGGCAAATCCTTTTTCAAAGAAATGGAGGTCATAAGGCTCCAGTAAGTTGGCCAGCGATCGAACCTGCTCAACCTGAGCTTCTGAACCGGCGATCGAGAAACCACGAGGTACGAAACCACCGCGATCACTCTCAATGGCAAGGACGTGATTTTCGCCGTTTTCTTTGGCGATCTTCGCATAGCTCTTCCCTCCCATGTTGCCGTTCTCCTCATTCATGAACAAGACCACTCGAACAGTGTGAAGAGGCTCGTATTCCAGATCTTTGAACATGCGCAGCACTTCCATGCTGTGTACGATACCTGCACCATCGTCGTGAGCACCTTCGCCAATATCCCAGCTATCCAGATGACCACCGATCACGATGATCTGATCAGGATACACACTGCCCGTGATCTCACCGATCACATTGAATGAAGACTTGTTGGGGTTGGTCCGGCAATTCAACTCCAAACTCACTTCGAGTTCCGGGTTGTTGCCGAGCATTCGATGAAGCAGGTTGGCCGACTTCGTTGATAGCGCAGCTGCTGGGATCTTGTCCACTCCATCTTTGTACGCCATACTTCCCGTATGAGGATGAGGATCATTCTCAAGGAGGGTCATGCTTCTTACAAACACGCCTTTTGCACCGTACTGCGCTGCTTTAACCGCTCCCCAATGACGTTGATCCACACATCCACCATAAGACGTGAACGTGCTGATATTGCGCGGTTCCATGGGTCTGTTGTAGAATACGAATTTGCCTTCGATGGCGTCTTTCCCCAGACTGTCCAATTCATCGAGACTTTGAACTTCGATCACGCTAGTCCGCAGAGGGCCATCAGTTCCGATAGATCCACCCAATGCGGTGACTTCCATGTTGAGATCGATCGCCTCATGGATCATTGCCTTCTCCACTTCTCCTCGCTCCCAGAAAGGGATCTCGATCGGTTGTAAATAGACTTTATCGAGTCCCATTTCATCCAGCACTTTCTTTCCCCACTTAACTGCTTCTTCCGCTTCGGGTGAACCGGTCAAACGATGCCCTATGGCTTTGCATAGATAGCGCAGGTTCTCGTAGCTCTCCCCGTTTACCAGTGCCTCATCGTAGATCTGTCGGATGAACAACGAATCGCTGTTTTGGGAATGGGCGAATTGGCTACCAATCCACAGGAAGAGAAGGCTTAATATTTTACTTTTCGACATAACTCAATGCATATTTTGAAATCCCCTGATACATGATCAATAATCCGGCCATCATGACCACATGCCCCACATCGTGGTACGTAAAATTCGCACTTAAACCGATCTGATACGTATTCACGATCGCTGCCGAGGCGCTCACCACGATCCCGGTCACGATCCACAAATCACGCGCCGCTTTTTCGCGGATCAGGTGATACAAATGTATTCCCAATACGATAACACCCAAACCGACCACACTGTTGAGCTTGATCGGTACAAATGTATTGACCGCGATCAACCAACTGAGGAATACCAAGGACTGGACGAACATAAAAGCTGTCAAAATATTTCTACTGCGAAGATTTGTCAGTGTGCGGATACTGGCTACACCGCCGAACATCACAGAAAGTATTGCAAATATCCTTGCCACGAATTTCACCGGATTATCAAGCGAATCTGCATATCCATGCCCTATTGCTGCGAAGAAGGTGGAACATGCCAGAAACAAAAAGAAGAGCGCCCAATTCCGGTCATTTGCCTTGAGCTTCTTGAAGAAATACCAGCACATTCCGGTAAGGATGAAATTGGTAAGAATCGTCACGGGTTCATAAATCCGTACACCCAAAAACTCTAATGGCATAAAAATTGAACTTCAGATTTCGTACATCGGAACATTGGATGTACGTTTGATTTGAACATTTACGCAAAGAAACTCACAACCATGAAATTTAACAACCGAAAGGGACTATGGGTGGTTCTGCTCCTTGGCATAACCGCGATCACCTGTAAGCAAGCCGAAACTCAGACCGATGCAGGTATCCAGTTTGAGAGCATTTCCTACGAAGAAGCACTGAAAAAGGCCGGGGAAACAGGCAAACTGGTATTCCTCGATGCATATGCAAGTTGGTGTGGCCCATGTAAGTTCATGTCCAGGAAGGTATTCACTCAACAAGACGTTGGAGAATTCTACAACAAGAACTTCATCAACCTCAAGATCGATATGGAAAAAGGCGAAGGCCCTTCCATCTCGAGAAAGCTGGGCGTGCAGGCTTATCCATCCCTCTTTTTTCTCGACAAAGACGGAAACGTCATTGAGAAGAACATTGGCGCTCTCGACGGTCCAAAGATGATCAAGTTCGGAGAGAAAGCCCTTAGCTCGAAAAGCTAAGTAACTCGATTTTGCTGATAATATTGACAAAAGGTTCGGGTAACTCCCGGACCTTTTTTTCGTCGTAATCAAAACACACGATACCCGTTTTTACGATCGCCAGATCCTTATCGGTTGTGATATTTCTCATCGTGTACTGCACATCAAAACCCGCTCTGCTCAAGTCGGTGATATAAAGACCAATGGCGATCTCATCTGCATAATGCCCCTCTGATCTGTAAACGACGGCAGCATCTGTTTGTATCAAACCCGGACCCCAGAAATCAAATTCCGAAGCTCCAAGAGAATGAAAGAATCGCAGTCTTGCTTCATGTGCCATGCTGAGGATCTGTTCATTCGACAAGTGATCTCCGTAGTTGAGCATGGACACATTGATCCGAATTTGTGTGATATAATGGAATTTGTCGGGTCGGTTGAGTTGAATCCTAGCCATGGGTTACAAATAATTCTTGAAGTTCAGGATCGATCGTGATCGCCTTTCCTTGATCAGGATCGAACAGCACGAATGTGACTATGGCATCAGAAAGGACCGTGTCGCTTCCCTTCTCATACATGGTCTGTTTAAACGAAATGGTCTTGCGCTTGATCTCGTCGGTTTGAGTATGGATCTCGATCGTGAATCCATCATCCACTGCCCTCCTGTAGTTCACGTTGATATTGACAATGAAGAAAAGCAAGCCATGCTCCTTCAAAGGTTGTATGATATTTGCCTCTTCCAGTAATGACCATCTGGCTTCCTCGAACAATTCGAGGTAGCGGGCGTTATTCAGATGACCATAACTATCGCAGTGATAGCCTCTGATCTTTATGGTTTTGATGAATGCCATTTGGGCAAAGAAAACGAAACACCAACGAAGAAAAAACGAGAATGATCATAGCAATCACCGGAGGAACAGGCACAGTGGGCTCCCATCTTGCAAAGACACTGCGTAGCCGAGGCCATGAGGTCCGTATTCTCACAAGAGATGCTCGAGGTCGCGAAGGCTTCTATTCCTGGGACCCTGTGAAAGGCCTGATCGACGAAACCGTGCTGGAAAATTGCGACGCTATAGTGCATTTAGCAGGAAGTTCCGTAGCTGCAGGAAGATGGACCAAAGCGCGGAAAAAAGAGATCCTGCACAGCAGGGTGGATTCAGCCCAATTGCTATATCGTGTTTTGGAAGAAAGTGATTCTAAACTCAGTCGGATTGTGAGTGCATCAGCTATTGGCTACTATGGACATCAAAGAACGGAGGTACTCACAGAGGATTCGACCAAAGGAGTTGGTTTCCTGGCCGATGTGTGTGACAGATGGGAGGAAAGTGCCGATCGTTTTAAAGATCACGGTGCGGAAGTACTCAAAGCCAGAATAGGGATCGTGATGTCAAAGGAAGGCGGGTTCGTCGAGAGAGTTTCAAAGCTCATTCGCATGGTTTTAGGTGCTGTACTGGGAAGCGGTAAACAGATCACCAGCTGGATCCATATTGATGATCTGGTGAATTTGTTGGCAGATATGGCAGAAGGTAAACTAGCGGCAGGAGCGTACAACGCCGTTTCTCCGCAGCCGGTGGAACACCGCCATATCATAAAGGGAATGTCAAAGCGACTGAATCGTCCAATCCTTCTTCCGAACGCACCAAAGTTCGCATTGCAACTGCTGTTTGGAGAGTTGAGTAAGGAATTACTTTCTAGTCAGAATGTAAGTGCTCAAAAACTCCTTGACTCCGGTTTCGAGTTCAAATACCCGAACATCGATCAAGCACTGGACGCGATCTATTCAGGCTTATCTTCTTCAGAGTCCTGATCAGATTCCCTCGCTTCTTCTTCCGGAGTTTCAGTGCTCTCGATCGTAGTGCTCTCTAATGATATCTCCGTTTCGACGGTTACTGTTTCACCTGTAACTACTTCCACATCCGCATAGCGGAAAAATGAGGCCGCCAGCATAGCTATGAACAAGGAAGATGCGAATGCATTGCCTAAAAGCAGGAAAATGACGAATAGCGGACCTGATGCCGCCCCTGTAAAAGAGATGAGCAAGTTGATCAACAGCATGGCCAGACCGAACACTATCAATCCAACAATACATACAAGTACTACATAGATCGATCGCTTCCAGGTTATGTTCTTCCAGGAGAATTTCAGGGAATCCATGATATTGAGTCCACCAAATACCCGTGCAGGTATGCTCGCCAGCAGTCGGACTGTGATGAGTGCTGAAATTATCGAAGCTATGAACTGGAGTCCGAACGATGCAGGATTGATCATACCGATCAGATTACTGATGATACTGGAAACCAATCCAACTATGATCAGTAACAGGATCACATAAAACACGTTTTTATTGAAAGCCTGCCCTAGTGCCGAAAATGCGTTTGTCTTCCCTTCCAGTATCTTGTCCTTACTGATGATCATTTCAGCATTGAGGAAATAGCCTGAGATGATGACAACTACGATGTAGATCAGAAGCAAGAAACCAAAGATGACGCCCATGTCGGCAGATTGCATGTATTCCATCATCCATTGTTGCAATTCCAGGATGTCCTCGTACGAATCGGGATGCATGCCTTCTACCTGCTCTTGAAAGTCCTTCACGAATTGTGAATCGGACATCGAAGAAACAACGGCCATCAGTCCTCCCATCAGGATCACGGTCATCATAGTTCCCACAATGAGCATTGGGATAAAAATTGCTTTGGCATGCGACCACACCGCTTGCCATACATCTTCTTTAAAAGCCTCGATCTGTATCATACGATCAAATTTAAGGGATTCAGAATACACATTCCGGAGCTTCCATTAACTGCAGTGATTTCTCGTCCAACTCAGATTCTCGTAACAATCCACGAAATATATTCGTGCAACTGTAGGATTCAATTAGCTTTGAGTGCGATATGCCACAATTACTGAGTAAAAAGGGTCGCTTTGGAACAGCACCTGTTTTCTTTACAGCGATCAGTACCATTCTTGGAGCGATCATGTTCCTCCGATTTGGCTATGCTGTGGGTTCGGTAGGTGTAGTCGGCACTTTACTCATCGTTTTAGTCGGCCACATGGTCACGATTCCGACCAGTATGGCACTGGCTGAGATCGCGACCAACCAAAAAGTAGAAGGTGGTGGCGAATACTATATCATTTCCCGCTCTTTTGGCCTGACCATTGGTGCGTCTATAGGAATTGCACTATTTCTGTCTCAGGCAATTTCTGTGGCATTCTATATCATCGCATTTTCAGAAGCCTTCGATCCTGTGATCCATTGGTTGCAAAATGAAACAGGATTCCTCTTGCCAAAAAGGGTCATAGGCTTGTTTTCAGTCTTGATGCTCGCTTGGTTGATGGTCACCAAAGGTGCCAATACAGGCATGTGGCTTTTGTATGTTGTGGTAAGTGTGCTCGGTGTTTCGCTCATCATGTTTTTCGCAGGTGAGGGCTCCTATCAGGGAGAATTTCTCACTTCAGCGAGTGAGAATGAGTTCTTTTATGTCTTCGCGATCATATTCCCGGCGTTCACAGGAATGACTGCCGGTGTAGGCCTTTCGGGAGATCTCAAAGACCCAAAGGTCTCGATACCCAGAGGAACCATGTGGGCGACTTTGATCGGTATGGTGATCTATGTGTTCATCACGTTCAAATTGGCCGGTTCTGTTTCTCAGCAAGACCTGTTGACCGACCAATTGGTCATGTCGAAAGTCGCATTGTGGGGACCGATCATCCCGATCGGACTTGCCGCCGCGACAATTTCTTCAGCGCTTGGCAGTGTGATGGTGGCACCGCGAACTCTCAATGCCATAGCCATAGACCGCATCATTCCTTTCCCAAAATTCAACCGCCTTGTGGGCAGGGTAAATACTAAAACCGGCGAGCCGGTGAATGCTTCCATGATCACTTGTGCGATCGCATTCTTCTTCGTTCTGCTCGGGGATGTCAACGTGGTAGCAGAGATCATTTCGATGTTTTTCATGGTGACTTACGGAAGCATCTGTTCCATCTCCCTACTTGAAAATTTCGCCTCGAATCCAGGATACAGACCGGCATTTAAATCCAAGTGGTATATCTCACTTCTTGGGGCTGTGCTCTGTGTGTATTTAATGTTCAAAATGAACTCCTTTTATGCCTTTGTAGCGATCGGGGTAATGACGGGGATCTATTATTTTCTCTCACAAAGCAGAAAAGAAAGAAAGGGCAGCGACATGGCGAATATATTCCGGGGAGTGATCTTCCAGATCAGCCGGAACTTGCATGTTTTCCTGCAAAAACGGCAATCGGATGACGAAGAATGGCGCCCGAGTGTTGTAGCGGTATCAACTAGCTCATTCGACCGACATGGAGCATATGACTTGCTGAGATGGCTTTCGCACAAGATTGGATTCGGGACCTACATTCACCACATCGATGGGTACTTGTCCAACGAAGCTGTGGAAAACAGCAAGGAGTGTATGCAACGCTTGATCAAAATGACGCAGGTTAGTGACTCTACCGTGTATGTGGATACACTTATCAACCCGAGCTTTTCAACTACCGTAGCACAATCACTGCAAATGCCAGGAGTGTCAGGAAAGGAAAATAATCTGGTGTTGTTCGAGTATCATAAGTCGAAACCGGAAGCCACCAATCAGATAATAGAAAACATGGGAATGGTGCGTGCCGTTGGATACGACACCTGCATATTGGCAAGTAGCGAAAAAGAATTCGGATTCAATCACGAGATCCATATCTGGATCACGAGCAAGGACTATGTGAATGCCAACCTGATGATCTACATGGCCTATATCATTCTGGGTCATCCTGATTGGAAGAATGGTATCATCAAGCTCTACGCCATTTATCCGCAGGATGAGATCAAGGCTCAGAAAGTCAAGCTGCTGGAAATGATCAAATCCGGGCGATTACCGATTTCTGCGAATAATATCGAGATCATCCCAATGGAACAGGACAGCAATCCGAAGGAGGTGATCAATCGCAAATCCAGAGACGCCGACCTCACTATTGTTGGTTTCCGTCAGGAAATACTGAAACACGACCAGCAAGAAATGTTCAGCGGATATGATGGCATTGGGAATCTGTTGTTCGTGAACGCACAAAGAGAGAAGGAGATCGTTTGATCATTAACGTCATTCATTAAAACCATACGCATACATGAAATTCAAAAGTCTTTTCTTTTCAAGCCTTGCATTGCTGACCGTTTTCAATGCATGCAATGATGAACCCGAAGATCCGATCATCGCAAACGAGTCAGAATTGATCACCACAGTGATCTACGAACTCATCAGTGAATCGAAAGCAGATACCCTTCAATTGACATTCCGCGACCTGGACGGAGATGGAGGCATGGCACCAGAGATAAGTTCTGACACCTTGAAGGCTAATACGAATTATACCGGTTTGATCAAGCTCCTGGATGAATCTGGAGATGACACCGAGGACATCACCGTGGAAGTTTCGGCCGAAGGCGAAGAACATCAGTTATTCTATCTCGTTCAGCCCGACAGTATTGCGATCAGTTACAATAGTGCTAATGTCGATGGCAATGGTAATCCTGTGGGAATAAGCACTCAATTGTCCACAGGAGGTGCATTTCAAGGCTCTCTGACCATCACATTGAGACATGAACCTGATAAGTTTGCAGACGGAGTTGCAGACGGTAAAATTGATAATGCAGGTGGTGAAACGGACATCGAGATCGAGTTCCCCATTGCGGTGGAATAAGAGCCTACTCGGTTCCCTCTTCTTTCTTGTTTCCGCTTTCGCGGCAAATGCCCAAACCTGTGATGTGATCGTCAAAGGGATCATCAATGACGAGCACAGTGAAGATCCTATCCAGTTTGCCAACGTTTACTTGGAAGAATCCCGTCAGGGTGCCGTGAGCGACGAAAATGGCAGTTTTGAACTCGAAGGGATCTGTCCGGGGCAATATCATACGGTGGTGAGCCATATTGGCTGCGAGACCAAGCGTATCTTTCTGAACATCACTTCTGATACCACGATCAATTTCGAATTGGATCATGGTAGTCATTTATTACACGAGATAGCCATCAGAGGCCATCATTCTGAAGAAGGTTCGCAAGAGAGTCACACACTCGATGCGGAAAGCATCAACGAGAATTCGGAGGACAACTTGGCCGGGATATTGGACGGGATCGCTGGTGTTGATCAGATCAAGACCGGTAATACGATCTCCAAGCCTGTGGTTCATGGACTTTCAGGAAATCGTCTGTTGGTACTCAACAACGGTGTTTCTCAATCCGGGCAACAATGGGGTGCAGATCACGCTCCGGCAATCGACCCATTGCAGGCAGGTAGGATCACAGTGGTGAAAGGCGTAAGCGCCGTGGAATATCAAGGAGCCTCTTTAGGTGGAGTTGTGTTGGTTCAACCCAGCGCGATTGACCGTGACCCTCATTTGCACTCCGATCTGAGTTATTTCTACCAGACCAATGGACGTGGCCACGGTTTCCATACGAGCACATCCCGCTACAACAAGATCTTATCGTGGAAGCTTAATACTACCATCAAGAAGTCGGGTGATCTAAAAACGCCCAACTACTTCCTCACCAACACGGGTAAAGAAGAAGCTAATGCTTCCTTGCAATTGGAGCGAAATTTCGGAGAACGAGTAAAAGCTGATGTCTTTATGAGTTCCTTCAATACGCGACTGGGAATTTTGCGCGGGTCTCACATTGGCAATTTGAATGACTTGCAGGAGGCCATGATCCGTGAGGAGCCATTTTATACCAATGATTCATTTTCATACCTCATCCAACCACCTAGTCAGGAAGTGAACCATCATCTTGGAAAGGTGCATGTCAAATACATTTTGAATGACAGCACATGGTTTGATGTCAATGCTGCAGTGCAGCAAAATCTGCGTAAGGAGTTTGATGTCCGGCGGTCGGGAAGATCATACACCCCAGCACTGAGTTTGGACATGCGAAGCGCCTTTTTGGAAGGGAAGTTTCAAACGCAAATACGACAAAAGTGGTTGCTTAAGAGTGGAGCGCAGTATATGCGGAAAGACAACGTGAATGCTGCTAATACAGGCATTCTTCCCCTAATTCCCGATTACATAAGCGATCTGGTAGGGGCGTTTACGGTAGCCACTTATAAGACGGACAGCTTTGCTTTTGAGCTGGGGGCTCGATATGACCTGGAGGATCGAAGAGTGGTAACCATCAGTCAGGATCTGCCGAGGCGACCGGTGCGTTTCAATGATTCATACCACAATTTGAATATTGGTGCCGGAATTCATATAGATCTGAACAATTCCATCGGCTGGTCGTACAATCTAGGCTTCGCCAATCGAAATCCGGAGGTGAATGAATTGTACAGCAATGGACTCCATCAGGGTGTTAGCGGGTACGAGATCGGCGACCCGAATCTGGAGAGTGAACGATCATTCAAACAAACTTTCAACGTATTGGTGAATTTAAACGACAGGCTCATTGTCGAAGGATTGGGATATCTGCAATTCATCAACGACTACATCTATCTGAATCCTGAAAATGCATCCATTTTAACTATCAGAGGTGCCTTCCCTGTGTTTCGTTATCGTCAGACAGATGCACGTATCTATGGCTTCGATCTTGTGGCAACCCATGATCTGAATCGATACAGTCGGCTCCTATTGAAATATGCGCACATCAAGGGGACAGATCTGGAAAGAAATGTTGGACTCGTTAATCTTCCGAGCAACAAGATCACCGGACGATTGAGCTTTCACATTCCCACCTTCTTCGGATTGGAGAACATCGAATTCCATATTAGTGACAAGTTCGTTTTCCAACAGTCCAACATCCAACCCTGGCAGGATTTTCTGGCGGTTCCGGATGCGTACAACCTGATCAATGCTGAGCTGGTTATGGAGAAGCAATGGAAGAAACGGCGTGTAAAGTTCTGGGTGCGATCGAACAATTTAGCCAATACACGCTATCGTGAGTATTTGAACCGACTCCGATATTTTGCAGACGAGACAGGAATTGACGTAGTGATCGGTGCTAAAATGAGCCTTTAATTCTCACTTACGCCGATAAAGACTCAAACTCTCAGATTCCAACCTGGACACTTCCAAATAGTTCTCCTTGAACCATATATTCAATTGCTGGTGCTGCGTCAACATCCCTTTCCTCTTGCTCTGAACAATGAACTGAGGTGGATGATCGTAGAAACTATTCACGTACTTCTCCCCTCTTTCGTAACCATATTGATCCGGCACCACAAAGAATGAGAAGAAATTTACCGGGATGTATTGATCACTGATCAAACCGGTCTTCAAGTACAAGTCCGTATTTGCAATGTCCTCTACAAACAGTCTTGAATCAGCGGTTTTACGGTCATTGATATAACTAGCTATGATCTCTGTATCCTCACGATCGAAGGTGATGCTGGAGGGAGAGTCAACATTGCCAGAAGAGTTCTTAATGTTGATATACCCCGTGTAGAAGATCAGTATGAAGAATGTAGCTAGCGTACTAGAGAAAAAACGTTGAGGAATGCGCTTACCGAATTGATCAAGCACCAGCATCGTGCACAACACAACCGAAGGGAACAATTGCAGCAAGTAATGCTGAAACTGATATCCGCTCATCGATACGGAGTATATACCCAAAATGAACTCGAACAGGAGCACGATCCCAATCTGCCGATGAAGACCCTTATTGAACAGTATAGACACTACAAACAACGTGGTCAAATAACCCACCCAGATCATTCTCCCTTTTAACACTTCCCAGAAAAAATCATAGGACTTGCTTAAACGCTCCAAAAATGGAATCGCTTCATATTTCGAATAAGCATGATTGTAGACCAAGTGTTTCCAGTATCCTAAAAGAGCGTCGTTCCAGATTAGGAAAAGGGCCAATACAATGTATGGAAGCAGCCCCCCGAGAGTCACTAAAAAGACCCGCTTAACCGGTTTTATATCACTTGCACACCTGATTATCAACCATATAAGCCACGGAATTGCCGAGAACAGATATGGCTCCTTAAAAAATGTGGCACAAGCAAAGAGTGCTGATGCAACGAACAGTTCAACCGCCTTCGGACTTTTTGCAAAGCGCAATGAGAATAGTATTCCCGCTAATAGAAATGTGTTTGCATATTCCTCCGTAAAATTCCCTCCCTGGTATATCGGTGATGTATAAAGTACGAGCACAAATAACAGAGAGCTAATAGATGGCAAATACCGGTGTTCGCTTAAACGTGAAGCGATCAAATAGATCATTGCGATCTGAGCGATCCCATTCAGGTATTGCAAGATCCAAATAGACGATTGCGATACCCCAAACACAGCTAACGCTAGCGCATTGAGCATGTATACTCCTGGAGGTTTGGCATCCCAGACCTCCGTATACAGCATTTTCCCATTTAATACATGAAACCCTATTGATGAGAAGGCCGAACTATCGTAGTCGATGAACCCGTTCCAAACGGATGTAAAAAATGCAAGCGTATAGCACGCCAGGACAGTAACAGGTAGCAGCCACTTCGATACTTGCATGGAGTCAAATATAGGATTGTAATTCCGTGTTAGAGGTCAACCTTGGATCGAAACGCACCGATGACGAAGTGTGTAAATACCCACAAAGCCAGGATCGAGAATGCGGCGATGAGCAAAATGTCGGCACCCATCCAGTGAAGTATCTTGAATAGGACAGCAATTAAGCATATGACCATGCCCAGTAAGAGCAGACCTGATCTAAAATATACTCGTACAAATTTCCAACCGTCCTCATCTTCGATGTAGCTCCAGGTGATCCACACAGCTATCAGAATGAGTCCGGCCCAACTGAGCTCACGACTGAATTTCCAATGAGCTACGGTCCAGGCGCGACTCAAAATGTATATATTGAGCCCAACATATTTTGCAAGGTCGGAAGGGCGCTTGTTTGTCTTGAACACATATCGAAGGAGCATCAGAACTGAAGCTACGCCGCCGATCGTCACAAATGCCATGGTGTTGAATGGATAATGCAGGATCGTGGCGAGTATCCCTGAGAGAATCGCGAGTAAGGAAGTTCCTATGGCTATGGAAATTACCTTTTTCACCTCACAGTGATCATATGTCGATATACTCCACTATCCGACTGTAAAACGAGAATATAAAAACCGGGAGCAACCGTGGTGCCAATAATTCCTATATAGCGACCTGCTGAGGATGTACTGTGGAAATCACAGTCAACCGATTTGCCATGCATATCCTTCAGAGCTATCGGGTCCCCTCCTTCAATTCGGAATTCATTTCCATCCACCGGGTTCGGATAAACTTTGATCTCTGCTGAGGAGATCTCCGCAACTCCCACGTTGTTCACCTCCACGCATTCCAGCAATTCCACACAGGACCCTACACTCAATCTCACGGCATATCGTCCATTCGATTCCGGAGTGAATTCACGCTCTGTCGCTCCTTCGATCTCCGCATACCTGTCGTTACAATCCATCCATTGGTATTTAGCGTTGGCTTCGTTTGCCATCAAACGTGGGCCTACGATCGTATAGGTTACATCGTATGGTGTATACACATAATCTTGTTTCTGCGCAGTTTCATTTCCCAAAGCATCAGTGAAGGTCCATGTTACTGTTGTGGTACCGGTATCTGAGATGGGTAATGCAACGGAGCTCTTCCCTGCAATTCGACCAGCGCAGTTGTCTGTTGCCGTTGGTATGTTGGCCTGCAAGATGGGACATCTGGCTTCTACCTTCGGTAAATCGACCATATCCGGCACCGGCGCTTCATCGTCTGTGATGATGAACCTTTGCTGCTGCTGAAATGTACTGCCATTTCCATCGTCAAATATCCAGATCAC
>VMDK01000009.1 GCA_008080835.1 Sphingobacteriia bacterium
AAAGCTATAAGAAACAGGGCATCAACGTGATGACCAACTCGTCTGTAGAGAAAGTCGACACTAAAGGCAAACAGTGTAAAGTGACCATCAAAACAGCTAAGGGAGAAGAGATCCATGAATGCGATGTCGTTCTCTCAGCTGTGGGTATCCAGACCAACCTGGAAAACATAGGACTCGAAGCCGTCGGCGTAAAAACCGATAAAGGGAAAGTTCTTGTGGACGACTATTACCAAACGAATGTCAGTGGCGTATTTGCCATTGGCGATATCGTAAAAGGTCCTGCTCTCGCTCACGTTGCCAGTGCTGAAGGGATCATCTGCGTAGAGAAGATCGCCGGACATGATCCGGAACCGCTCGATTATAACAATATCCCGGGTTGTACGTACTGTTCTCCGGAGATCGCTTCTGTCGGATACACTGAGAAATCAGCTAAAGAAGCAGGGCATGACCTGAAAGTAGGGAAATTCCCATTTTCTGCTTCAGGTAAAGCAAGTGCAGCCGGAGCAAAAGAGGGCTTCGTCAAAGTGATCTTCGATGCGAAATATGGTGAATTCCTTGGTGCGCATATGATCGGTGCCAATGTGACCGAAATGATCGCCGAAGTAGTTGCAGCCAGAAAACTAGAAACCACAGGCCATGAGATCATCAAATCCGTTCACCCTCATCCTACTATGAGTGAAGCGGTAATGGAAGCAGCGGCAGCGGCCTATGATGAGGTGATACACCTCTAGTGGGGTTGTGAGGTGTTGGGAGATCGGTGTTTTTCTGACCAATAATATTTTTGATAAAGGAGCGTCCTGTGGGCGCTCCTTTTTTATTTGTATACCTGAAAATTCACGGACTTCAAATTGTCAAATTATTGCCTTTTCCAACCCAACCATGAATCAATATTTCCCGTATGTTACCTTTACATACCCTATATACCAATTATGAAAAATTCTACCCTACTGTTAGCTGTTGTTTCTTTCCTCTTTCTTTCCATTCCGGTGAAGGCTCAAACATGGAGTCAGGCTGGATCTGATCTCGATGGTGAAGCAAAGGAAGATCAATTCGGGAATGTGACTGCCATGAGCGACAATGGCGACCGAATGATCGTCGGCACGCATCAAAATGATGGCAACGGTCGGGATGCCGGTCATGCTCGGGTCTATGAATGGAACGGCAACGATTGGGTTCAGATGGGCAGCGATATTGACGGAGCCGCGGATCGATTCAACAACGGAGACTTCCTCGGATATGCCGTCGACATTAGCGGTGACGGAAGCACCATTGCAGTGGGCTCTCCTCGGAGTGATTTCCCGGGTTCCAATGCGGGATACGTCCGGATGTTGAAATGGGATAACGGTTCCTGGACTCAGGTCGGTGATACCATTTACGGAGAAGAAGAAGGCGACTGGTGCGGAACATCCATTTCATTGAGCAAAGATGGTAGCCGAGTAGCTGTAGGCTCCGAATACTTTGGACCAGGCAGTAGTCCGATCACTGCAGTTGGGCAAGTCCGCGTTTTCGAGTGGGCTTCCGACAACTGGAGCCAATTGGGTATGGGTGTCGAAGGAGAGAACTCAGGCGACAAGGCTCACCGGGTAGCCATCAATGCTGCCGGCGACCGTATGGTGATCGGCTCGTCGTATAACAGCGATGGTGGGAATGCCGCAGGGCATCTTCGAATCTTCGAGTGGAAGTCGGATTCCTGGCAACAAATGGGATCTGACATAGATGGCCAAAGCGAGTCGGAGAATTTCGGTTTGTCGTTAGCTATGAACGACGCCGGAGATATGGTCGTAGCAGGTGCTCCATCGAACAGCAATAACGGCTATAATGCAGGAGCCGTGCGTGCCTACAAATGGTCGGGAACTACGTGGCAAATGGCAGGAAATGCCCTGTACGGAAACGGAGTGTCAGATCTCTTTGGAATTGCGGTCAGCATGAGCAACAGCGGAGCTTTGATCGCAGTAGGCTCCCCTTATGCAGGGTACGCCGGTGAGGCATCTGTTCATCGTTTAAGCGGATCAACCTGGATCCAGATGGGTGATACGATGGGTGGCGAAAATCAATCAGATATCAGCGGATTTTCAGTTGCACTCGCTGGTCATGGTGCGCGACTTGCCATTGGCGCTCCGCATAATGCAGATGCTGGTGAATACTCAGGACACGTACGCGTCTTTGATTACTCATACGGTGCGGGGATCTCAGAAACTTCCGCAGATCATTTGAGCATTTATCCGAACCCTTCATCCGGGATCATCCACGTACATTCCGGATCTATTGCCAATGTACATATCGAACTGAAGAATGAATTGGGTCAGACAGTAAAATCCATAGAGAGATCAGGAAACACGTCGTACAGCATCGATCTGAGTGATCTCAGATCAGGAGTTTACTATATCTCATCTTCTGTAGAAGGAAGAACGACTCAGGGCAACTTATTGCTTCTGCCTTGATCAGAGCAAATATCCGAGGGATACGTAGGTGGTGAACCACTCCGCTCCGAACACATCTTGGTTGAACATCGTACCGATACCGGTTCCGTAGTCTACTCCCGGGGTCTCATCGAGAGGTTTTATGGGTATATGCGCTCGGAATGACATTCCATATCCGAAGTACAGGAAATTATCCATGACCCATTGTTTGCCAAGCTTGAATGCAAGACTCATTGACGTAGCAGTTCGCTCCGGTTCGTTTACTTCTCTCAGCTCGTATCGTCGAGTGTCGTTATTGAAGTCACTTGTGGTAAAGTGGAAACCGATAAAGGTCGTCTTATGTAATCCTATCCCAAATTCGTAGTAAAGTCCGGCGGGATAGAATCCCTGCTTCTTCTTGCGGAATTTCTTGAGTGACAGTTCAAAGCCCCTACCTTTTGTATACCCTACCCTGGTCAATGGAATGGTATCGAATCCGGTACCAAAAGGTGCGGTGACCTCTACCACCGTAAATGGGTCATTCCCAGCCCATGCACTGTGTGGGTAACTCTTAAATTTATTGAGTAGGACCTTCCCTCCGATCGCAGCGTTCTGTCCCACCTTATAATCGACACCCACGTTCACTCTTCCGGCCAATTTGAACCCATCATAGAAGTCGAAGAATGGATCGAGAAGTTCACCGGAAACATGTACAGCTGCTTTCCGTTCCAGGATACTCTTTCCCTCTTGAGCCTGAGCGAATGAACTCACGAACAGGACCGCGACCCAGGCAACGATCTTAGTACTAAATATCTTGGAGTAGCGCATTGATATAGACGGTTAAGAGGTTCCTGTTATCCTTCATATAGCTCACGTTGATGCTATCTAGCTTCACCACGCGATGTTCTTTAAGATCAAAAACGGCGTAAAAGAGCTCTACTTCATGGTCTTTTTCAAATGTCGAAAGAATGCTATACGGCAAGTAATTAGGTAAGAGCATGTTGATGAGCAGCTTGCTGAGATTCTTGAAGCTCGTTCCCTTGTATGAACGAACACCAACCCACATCACGTAATCCGAATTGTATTTGTTTCGGATACCGTCGATCCGCTCTTCCGATGCAGGTAGAACTACGTGGTTGGGATCCATATCCTGGGCAGCAAAGCGACCAATGTAGTCATTCAAAGCTGCGATATCATCGAATTTGTCTCCTTCACTTTGTTGGATGTCACGTACATCGAGAATGTCCATTTCGATCCCGTTGGCTTCACCCGCATCCTTGATCGCTGCAATGAGCGAAACTTCATTTTCATAAGAGCGCTGATGATCCACATAACCTTCGACCGTCTCATCGATGCGGAGGTAGTACGGGTTTATGACCAGCAGCCTGCCGCGGTCTTTGATCGAACGCATCAGGTCCGGATTAGAAGCTCTGGCATCTCTTACTTTCCCTTTCTTTTTGACCTGATCGTAGTAATCAGCTATGTCATTGAAGTCAGACTTAAACGTATCACTGTGAAATATCTCACGAAGTTGAGGAAGCAGATGATCCATTTTGGTCCTTCGTATCTCCGCCGTGTCAAAGTCTGCATCTTCGTAATTGCGCCAATCCCGCTCCATCGGTTTGATCATCTCATGGATCGCGTTTTTGGTCACTTCCTGGTTGATTTCCGTCGGATGCTCGAGGTACCTGTGGTATTCCTTCAAAAAGCGCAAAGTAGCTATTTCATACTTCTTTGACTTATAGAGCACATGGTGAACTTTGAAAAGTTCCCCGGTATAATCCCTCTCTCTTTTCTCAGGACTCACCAAACCAGAATTCTGTACGTGCACCACTGCATCCAGACACTTATCAATATATCCTCTCAGCCACGCTCTGTCGATCTCCGATTCTCGATCCTGGTACATGATAGAAGCATTGTATATGGCTTTGGCGTAGTAATGCCCGTTGTACAATTGCTCGAGCTGCTCGTATCTGGCGAGTGTGCGCAGTTCTTTAAAGTCCTCCATGGAAATATTGCGGAAATACATATTCCCTTCTGCTTCGCTCTTGTCGATCACTTCCTGACAATAAGCGATGCGCTTGCTCACATTTGGATGTGTGCTCTTGTCATCATCCGTTGAATCCTCCGACATTTCAGGTACTTCTTCTGGAAGCAATTCTTCACTCAGCTTTACTCCTTTCCCTAATAAAAGCTCAAAGTCAAACTCACGCTCCTCTAATCCTAAGTGTGACGTTCGCAGCATGTTCAGCGACTCAATGACCTGATTCGGGGCATAGGTACTCTTCAGGTAGTAATCGAGCGACAACAGATCAGCCTCTTTCTCCAATTCCTTGGAAAAATCATGTATCTCTTCGATGCTGTTATCGACGTCCATGCCGGCGTATCGCCCTTCACCCCGAGCGATCTTGATGCGCTCGTTAAAGCTCTCCGTGTTGTGCTGTTTCAAAAAATGCACGATCTCGTGGCCTACCACGAAGGCGAGTTGTGCCTCGTTCTCCACATGTGCCAGAAGTCCAGTTGTGAAAAAGATATCACCCTGATCGGTCGAAAATGCATTGACAAATGGAGCTCGATATGCATAGAGGAATACTTGCTTCCTGATCTCGGGTTCATTCTTGAGTATTTCATCGGCAATGTCATTCAGCAACTTCGTGTAACTGTCGTTCACATAGATCCCCGCGTTGTTCTTGATCGCATCGATGAGGTAATAGCTCTGCTCATAAAACTTCAATCGACTTAAGCGGATCGCACGCGGTTCATGGAAGGAGGAGTCCAAAGACTCTTGCTTCTTGCGTTCGTACTTATTGCTTGTAGAACTGAAGATCTCAGAAGGGATCTGTCCGGATGATTGCAATGTCACCTGTGCCTCGCACGTCGTGGAGGCTATTCCAAACAACAATCCTAATACCATTAAAAGGGTCTTCATATCAATAATTCAGGACCCTCCCAAATCCTAAGAGCACATAAGTGTTGGCTATGTGCGTTCCTCCTTCATAAATGAATTGCTGTGGAATTCCTGTTTCAACGTAAAAGACCTTGTTCATATCGTTTCGCGTGTCTCGTTTGAATTGCGCGCGCTGCGCAAATCCGGTCGAGAGACGATCAAAATCGTAACTGACATCAGAAATCCCGAACAAAGGTGCTTTGTGTATTCTGTACCCAATTCCAAACGAGTAGCCCCTCATGTCGACATTGTTATACGTTGAGTGATTACCAAAATTGGCATCTATAAAAAAGCCGGTCGCCACAGCGAAAAAACCGGTATTGACCTGTTCGTCCGGAGTTGTAACAGATAGCCCAAGGCTGAAGTCGAATGGGACCGATAGAGAAACAGAGGCCTTGTCACTATAATCATAGAGGTTGATCCTTGGTTCATAACCAAATCCACCCAGGGATATGACCAATGCCGACATCTCCCCGCGATCATACATCTCCCCATCATGTGCTCTATAAGGTTTAAGATCAAAGGAAGGTGCCATGCCCCACATCCACTCCGAACGCATTTCTTGAAAGAACTTTCGCTCGAAGAAAGAATACCTCTCCTTCGGATCTGTCTGTGCGCTCAAGCTCGTCAGGATGCTTGCAAGTAGGATGGTAAGTACCACTCTCCGCATATGCACAAGGATACAAAAAAATCGACTCCGCTTATTTCAGCGAAAAGCCAAATTCACGAAAGGATAAAAAAAGGGGCGTCCAAGACGCCCCTTCCCTATTAAGTGTATGTAAGATTACCTGATGAGTATGAGTTTACGCGTCTCAGAGCCGCGTGAATTGCTCACTCTTACCAGATAGAAACCGTTGAACAAGTTGTTGTCAAGCTGGAATTCGAAGTTGGCTAATCAAATCTATCTCTTAACTTTATCCTGGTTTATTCCACTTTACTTTGACGGTTTACACTGAGAATATTCTTGCCCCCATAGTTGTACGCTTTGTTAATGACATTCCTCGGAATGTTGAAGACCAGCGAATCACAGGTGTTACAAGAGCACAAATACGAGGACGTCGTAGATGCGATCATCACTCCATTCAGTTCTACGTATACAGTGCCAGTAAAACAAGTGAAGGCCTTTACAACGATCTTGACGTCATTCACCAGCTTAGCCAGTGGAGTATTGTCTGTGAAACTGTCGTTGATCACAGATAAATAAGCCATGGAATCACCACAGACGGTACATGTCCCGAAATCATAATCGAACAAGACAGTATCTCTCTGGGCTGAGGCGGACGTCGAGAAAAAAGCTACGAACAGGAATAGCCACGCCACGCGTGACCAGGGTAGAAATGTCTTCACACGGACAAGAGTTAAGGTTTTACAATAGGTACTTTATCTTAAATAGGGTGAACTGAATTTAGGAATTGCGACCTGAAAATGCAATTAACTAAACGTTACTAAACGCCTGATAAAAGTCACTCCACGCAACACACCTTCATGCTTAACAATTGACGCTCAATACACTACACCCATCAAAGACCATTAACGAAGCGTATAAATGCGATTTGTCATATTTTTTCGTCGTTGAGTCCTCATTTTCACATCTTTGCCCCGTAAAACAGCGTCATGCAGATCCATAAATTCACTTTCAATCCATTTCAGGAGAACACGTACCTGGTCGAACACGAAAACGAGGCTTTTATCATCGATCCCGGTTGCTCCAACACAATGGAAAATCAGGAGCTGGACGATCTGATCGAGCAAAAAGAGGTTCGTATCAAAGCTGTACTCAACACGCACTGCCATATTGATCATATCCTTGGCAACGCGCATTGTTGCAAGAAGTATGATGCACCTCTATGGATGGACAGCCGGGACTTGCCTAACTTGAATATGGGACCTCAAGTGTCACTGATGTACGCTATCCCTTATACCCCGTCACCGGAACCTGTCAAGTTTCTAGACGATAAAAGCCACGTGAACCTGAAAGACGAAGAACTCGAGATCCGTTTTGTCCCTGGTCACGCCCCGGGGCATATCGTTTTTATCCATCATTCCACGAAATCCGTGATCGGAGGAGATACCCTATTCCAACTCAGTATTGGTAGGACAGACCTGCCGGGTGGGGATCATGAATTACTGTTGAGCTCGATCAAAGAGCAGCTGTTCAGTCTTCCAGATGATTATACAGTCTACAGTGGCCACGGGCCCGAAACCACCATCGGATTTGAGAAAGTGCACAACCCATTCGTGGGTGAACGTGCCGGCTCCTTTTAAGCCGATTCCTGTCTGGATCTACGTCGGCGGATAAAATTGACGACCATGGTGATCACCAGCACCAACAAGACACCGCCCCGGATCCACAGCCTTTTCCTTTGTTGCTCCTGACGAGCGTTCTGCTATGCCATGAAGGCTTCAAGGTTTCGCTGATTCTGCTCCAGAAAGCGCTCCATATTCTCCTTCTTCAGGTCTTCAGTCGTTTGCTCGAGCATGCGATCCAGAGATTTACTGATGGAATCCAGATCCTTCATCATCATATCGATAGAGTCCAGCCCTTCCTGCTGAGCTTCTACCTTCTTACTCAGATCTTCCATCTCATCGTTCTGTGCTGATGCATGGATGTTGAGAACACCGAGCATCAATGAGATCATTAGGGCGGAGAGAAAATTGATTGCTTTCATGATACGAGATTTTTCATAACAATTATCCGAAAACTTTTGGATTCCGGATGCCCTTTCCACATCAATACCTCATACACTAAAAATGTAAATTTGCAGCCCATGAAATACTTCGATACACATCGCGAGCTTTTAGAGAAAGCCAAGCAAGCCATCAAAGACAGAGGATACTGGACCCCATATCCCGAACACCCAAAGGCGTATGCAGAAAATGCAGCCGAAGAAGGTAACCTTGCCTTTGGCAAGCACCTCAATCTTCCCTATGAGGAATTGGGTGTTGAATCGGAGAATTGGATCGGAGAAGAAGTATCGCCGTATTGGCAAACCGGATTGGGTATCTCCTACCCGGCTCTAACTACAGACTCCTTGATCGCCAATGCGCATGCAGCATCCGTTTGGGGTGAAATGTCGGCGGACGATAGAGCTGGCATCCTGATCGAATCGTTGAAGCGCGTAGAATCCAGGTATTTCGAGATCGCTTATGCAACCATGCATACGACCGGTCAAAGTTTCATGATGGCATTCCAGGCCAGTGGGCCTCATGCAAATGACCGGGCACTGGAAGCAGTGGCACTGGGTCATGAAGAACTTACCCGTTTCCCTGCTGAGTTGGATTGGGTCAAACCTATGGGAAAATTCGACCTGCAGATCCATAAGGATTACAAAGCCATTCCGAGAGGAACCGGGCTGGTGATCGGATGCTCCACATTCCCGACATGGAATACCGTTCCGGGAATGTATGCCAGTTTGATCACCGGGAATCCTGTGATCGTAAAGCCGCATCCAAAATCCATCCTCCCGATCGCGATCGTGATCGCTGAACTTAGAATCGTACTGCGCGAAGCGAATGTGGATCCAAACGTGATCCAACTTGCCGTCGATACATTGTCTGCTCCGGTAACAAAAGAACTCGCCGAACACGACGATATCAAGCTGATCGACTACACCGGTGGTTCGGCATTCGGAGATTACATAGAAACATTGGATAAGATCACTTTCACGGAGAAATCAGGTGTTAACTGTGTAATACTAGACTCTATGAAAGACATCAAGCCGGTGGTTCAGAATATCGCATTTGCCTCTTCCTTGTACAGCGGACAAATGTGTACGGCACCTCAAAACGTTTTTGTTCCCGCAAATGGGATCGATACGGAAGAAGGCCACATGAGCTTCGAAGAGGTGGCATCAGCGATCAGCGCCGCAGTCAAAGGACTCGTAGAACACCCAAAGATGGGAGCAGGTACGCTCGGAAGCATTCAGAACGACGCTACACTGAAGCGCATCAACTCAGGTGGAGACTTCGGCGGGGAAGTTGCCCTGGACGTCCTAGAAGTGACGAATCCGGAATTCGAGCACGCCAGGATCGCATCGCCAAAGGTGATCGTGACGGATGAGCAAAATACTGATGCGTATGCCAATGAGTGCTTCGGCCCTATAATATTTGTAGTGAAAACAGCTGACCGGAGCAGAAACCTTGAACTCGTTGCTGAACTGGCAAGAACCAAGGGAGCTATTACATGTTCGGCTTATTGCAGCGACGAACAATTCTCCAAACGGATCATCAACACCATGAATCACGCGTTCACTCCTGTCAGTCTCAATTTTTCCGGTGCGGCCTTCGTGAATCAACATGCTGCATTCAGTGATTTCCACGTAACCGGAGGAAATCCTGCTGGGAATGCGACATTCACGAATCCTGAATATATCGTAAAACGTTTCGTTTGGGTAGGTAACCGCTACTTCGGTTAAACCGCCCACACAAAAAAATAGCCTTCACATAAACAATCACGAACCGCTGTTTTCTGTTGAAATCATTAATATTGCCTGAAACGAAAGAAATCCTATAATGTCCAGAAACATTGTCAAAGCCGTCCTTTTCCTCATTGCTGTATTCCTAGCATACAAAGTATGGGATAGCATAGCCGGTGAGATCCGATATCAGGAGGAAGTTGCCCGCGTCGAAGCTGATGTGATCGCAAAACTGGAGAAGATCCAGAAACTGCAGATGCTTCACAAGGATGAATACGGAGAGTTCGAAGCCAATTGGGACTCGTTGATCCATTTTGGAAATTATGGCCACATGAAGATCATCCGCGAATACGGCGACAAGGATGATTCCACAAGCGTGTATCGCAGAGAAGTAGAACGCATCAGCATCAAAGATTCGCTGTACCCTGCATACAACCTGGATTCACTGCCATACGTGCCGCATAATGAGAAGGGAGAGAAATTCATCATGAATGCCAATATCATCACACAGAATAATGTGAAAGTTCCGGTATTTGAGGTGAAGGACCCGTCTCCTTTCAGCAAGGAACGAAACGATCCGGATAGTCCGAACCCTCTGACGGTGGGATCGCTGACCGAAGCCAAATATTCCGGTAACTGGAAATAATCCGGGCTTATGGAATTGGGATATCATCCATCCATAAGCGACAGGCTTTTTCTGGAACTCAATCGTTCGAATTTTTCTTTCCTCGTCACGAATAAGGACCTGATCCCACTCCACTCCGGAGAATTTCAGTTGGTCGACGTCGAATTGTTGGATCAGATCCTCAAGACCAATAAGGTCTTCGATCAGATATTCTCTTCCGTCAATCTCAATATCCGAGGTGCCGATTTCGTGCTCGTTCCTCAGGATCTTAGCAGCGATACCAATCGAAGAGTCCTCTTCCTGATGAACTACAAGCTGGACCCGATGTCGGATCTCAGATCAGGATTCATCGGCAATGCTATCGAGATCGTGTATCGCATCCCAACAGAATTGGTTCAGCTACTGCGAAACAAGTTCAAGAATCTCGAAGTGAAACACGAATTGGAATCCCTTTCGAAGTGCTGGTTCGGTTCGGTGGTCAATACAATGAGCCACGACATGTACGCCTCCATTTCTCAAGGGAAACTGCTTTTGGCCGTTCGCTCCAAAGGGAAGATCGTGTTTGCCAATATTTTCGACATCAATAACTCGGACGATGTGTTCTACTATTGCATGCTCACGGTCGAGCAACTCGAATTAGACATCGAACGCATCAATATCTTTTGGCTCATCGAAGATGATCGTTTCCAATTGGATGCGCTTCAGAAGCAATTCCAGAACTATGTGAATACGGTCCGTCCTTACCTCTTCGATATCAGTGGGGATGTAAGCAAGGATGAATTCGTGATCGCACATCAGGGTATGATGGCCATGCTACAATGCGCATCGTAGGCGGACAATACAAAGGACTTCGCGTTCAAATGCCGAAAGCCGGTACTATCCGGCCAACTACAGATAGAGCACGAGAAGGGCTCTTTAATATCCTGTCACATCGATATGTGATCGAAGGAGCCAATGTCCTGGACCTTTTCGGTGGTTCGGGTATTGTTTCTATGGAATTTGCCTCCCGCCATGCGGCAAATGTTACATGCGTCGAAAAAGACCGCAGGGTCAGCTCGGCGATCATGAACGAATTGAAGCGTTTGAACATCCCGGATGTCATTGTCAAAACAGCAGATGCTTTGAAATTTCTCGAACGAAGCAAAGAACAGTTCGACATCATATTCGCCGACCCTCCGTATCACCTTCCTCTCGTCAATTCTCTACCTGACGTAGTGGGTCGATCGGGTGTCCTTAAAGAAAATGGCATCTTTATCCTGGAACATGAAGCCAATGTGGTACCATCTCCGACCAATTTGATCGAGCAACGTAACTACGGTCAGAGTGTATTCTCCTTCTATTCCTATGGTGAATGAGAATTCGACTAACTTTGAGCTATGAGCAAGATCGCTGTCTTCCCGGGCACATTTGATCCGTTCACCAACGGGCACAAGGATATCGTCGAAAAAGGACTGAAAATTTTCGATCACGTGATTGTCGCGATCGGTGTTAATGCACTGAAAAAGAGAATGTTCTCTCTCGAGCAACGACTACAATGGATAGAAGATGTGTTTGCAAATGAAGATCGAGTCACCGTGGGATCCTACGAAGGCCTTACCATTGACTTTTGCATAGAGCACAAGGCAAATTTCCTACTTCGAGGCTTGCGTTCGATCGTTGACTTTGAATACGAAAGACAGATCGCTCTGGTCAACTCAGACATGAACAGAGACGTTCAAAGCGTGTTCATCATGAGCGAACAGAAACACAGTATTGTGAGCTCTTCGATAGTCCGTGATATTATCCTCCACAAAGGAGACTACTCCCGATTCCTTCCCGATGAGGTTAAAGTAGACGAAGCACTTCGCGGATAGCAGGATAGGTGGACAAGCGCTGATTCTTGTACTTTTCCGGACCAAACCACTCCACATCAGTGATCCCCTCTTTCTTCTGAGGTTTGGCGTTCTTATAATCCGAACTTTCCATCAAATACCATTGTGACATCTTGATCTTCCACGTTTTCCGAAAGTAAATGTGATATGTAGGGGCAAGTGGTTTAATGATCTTCAGGCCACTGATATTGCACTCCTCCTCTACTTCGCGAATGGCGCATTCTTCGAGACTCTCTTTCTTCTCGATCTTCCCTTTCGGCAGATCCCATAAACCCAGCCGCTTGATGAACAGGATCTCTCCTTTTTTATTCATCACCACTCCTCCCGCAGCATCAACCTGTTTGAAGTTGTCTTTGAATTCATCCCAGGCCGAGAGCGACCCAAACCCAATACGAACCGGAAGCTCTTTGTGGTCAAGCGCTTTCATGAGCATTTCAGCCCAATCATTGTCAAAAGAATTGAAGATGACGTCGAACTCCTTCCCTCCATCCGGACTCAACGCGAACGAGTGGTTGAGATAAAATATTCTATACATTTGCTCCATGTCCGATTCAACTGAAATCGCTTCCAAAGTAGCCAATTATTTACTGGAAATAAAAGCAGTTCAATTAAGTCCTGATAAACCTTTCAAGTGGTCATCGGGATGGAACTCCCCGATCTATTGTGACAACCGCGTTTCGCTGTCCTTCCCTTCGATAAGGAATGACATTGCTCATGCCATGGCTCGAGCAATTAAGAAGCAATTCCCGGACTGTGATGCCCTTTGCGGAGTCGCGACCGCCGGAATTGCGATCGGAGCGATCGTAGCACAAATACTCGAACTCCCCTATTCCTATTGCCGACCTAAACCGAAAGAGCACGGCATGAAGAACCAACTCGAAGGCCGAATTGCCG
>VMDK01000086.1 GCA_008080835.1 Sphingobacteriia bacterium
AGGCGAATAACGTTCTGTCATTTACCGGAGAAAAATGGATCACAAATAGCCCAGAGATCGGAACAGGATTCACCGGCCCGGTATTAACTGTGCTCTCCACTACTGACAGCATATTTTACGGTGGATTATTCGAAAAGGTTAATTCAAATGTGAGTCCATACCTGGGAGTGCTGACAGGGCGCGGCTGGACATACTTTGAATCCAATGCGATCAGACCGATTCGCTCGGTGCGCTACGGCGGACAAACCGTATACATCGGGATCGACCCTCAGAATCAAGCCTCCGTTTATAGATTCACGGGTGAAGAACTCGAGAAGTATGATGAGAACATTGAAACAGTGATCGCACTTACCGATATCGCTGTTGTCGAAGGTAAATTATACGCTTGCGGAGCCTTTAAACTCTCTGGCGACGATGAAGCGCAGACCATTATTCGTTTAGGCGAAGACGGTTTATGGAAGAAAATTACCGGAGGCAACTGGTTGTTGAGTGTTCGCGGATTACACGCCTTGCGTGGAAAGCTGATCGCATTTGGCTCGTTCAGCAATGAACTTCTGGGAGTCGACAAGATCGCGATATATCAGGAGAACATGGCATTTGTCGCCGGTCGCATTTTTTACGACAAGAATGAGAATTGCACCTTCGACAACAGAGACGAGGTGCTCAATGATGCCATTGTGCACGTGACTCCAGGAAATTATCTGGCTAAACCAGACCGTGCAGGATTCTACAGATTGATCATCCCTGCCGGAGAATACAAGATCCAGGTGGTGGACAAAAGGCACTGGACACATGCCAATTGTAGCGAGACGGCGAAAGACGTTAAAATAGAAGCAGGTGCGATCATCGATTCGATGGATTTCGCCCGTAAATATGCCAGCAAGGTAGAAGATGTACGAGTGCAACTGACCTCAAGTAGTGGTTGGAGTGCACGGTATGGTCAATTGCAGGTTTACATCATACAATTTGAGAATCTCGGGTCGGAACGGATCGACGAAGGAGACGTCTCATTTGATTTTGATCCGGAACTGTCTTTGACCGTACTCATGCCGGTGACGCCCCTCACCCGTACTGATAGTTCGGCGAATTGGCAGTTCCGTGATCTTATGCCCGGAGAGGTGCGGTATATCCCGGTGTTCTTCCTGATCCCGGACATGCTCAATAAAACAGAGCTCTCCTTCGAAGCGAGTATTTCCCAGTCTGCAAATGAGACATTCACTGCGGACAATGAAATGGGACTGGAACAACAATTGACTGCGGAAGATGTCTGGAACAACAAGCAGGTATTCCCTACCCCGAACAATGGTGAGGAAGTCGCATATATTGACCCTGCATCGAACGAGGAACTGATCTACTCGATCAATTTTGCCAATTATTCAACTGACACGATCAACCATGTGTATGTGGTAGATACGATCGATGTCAATCTCGACATTCGTTATATCCAGGAATTAGGCGCTAGTCATTCGTACACTACCGAGGTGATCAATGGACCTATCGGTTCGGGATATGCTGTGATCGTCTGGAAATTTGAGAACATCAACCTGAGTCCAAACCCGTCCAAGGCACTTGATCAGTTGGGCTACAATGGCTTCATCAATTTCAAGATCAACCTGGATGATGGTCTGCCTTACGGAACGGTCATCTCCAATACTGCTAAAGTGGTATTTGACAACGAACTGGAAACGACCACAAATTCGGTCTACACAGAACTTAAGAAGCTCGTCAGTGTCGGTGAAAGTCAGTTCGGGCAAATGGCAGCTTACCCAATGCCCTGTGATGATAAGCTAAAAATAGAACCCGGAGAGAACCGCTACTTTACAGGCACTCCTGCAGTCATTGATAACCTAGGTAGAAAACTCCATGTACCTTACCGTCAGATCGGGAACATCATTCAACTTGAGACCAGATCATTGGCAAATGGCGTGTATTACGTCCGATTGGCCACAGACGGTGAAATGATCAACAGCCGAATTGTAGTTCAACACTAGGACTTCGAACTTTTTCAACAGGTACCTGTTTAACCCCTCAAAGCCTATCTTTGAAGCGGTTGGACAAGAAAGATCCACATAGCAGTGAACGTAAGGCCGATCACATCCGATTGGCACTGGAATCTCAGATCAGAGTGAATGACGACCGGTTCTATTACGAACCGATCCTGTCTGGTCATCCACAGGGAAATTTACCAGAAATCGAAATGTTCGGGAAAACCTTCCGAGCACCTGTATGGGTTTCGAGCATGACCGGCGGCACGGAAAAGGCCGGAGACATCAACAGACGGCTGGCCATTGCTTGCGGCAAATATGGAATGGGCATGGGTCTGGGCTCATGTCGCATGTTGCTCCAAGATGATACGTACTTAGCCGATTTCCAGTTGAGAAAGTATATCGGTGATGACGGAGCTCTGTTCACCAACTTGGGCATTGCCCAAATTGAAGAGCTCATTGCTAGTTCAAAACTGAACTTGATCAATGAATTGATCGATAAGACCGAAACAGATGGCTTGATCATCCATGTAAATCCCATGCAGGAGTTCCTGCAGCCGGAAGGTGATCAGATCGCTAAAAGCCCGCTGGACTCGATCAAAAGAGTACTCGACTCATTGGATCACCCGATCATAGTCAAGGAAGTTGGTCAGGGAATGGGACCTGCAAGCTTGAAAGCGCTGTCAGAATTACCGCTTGCGGCCATAGACTTCGGCGCTTTCGGAGGTACCAATTTTTCACGAATGGAATTGAAACGTCACGACGGTTCGCATTCCGGATACGATGTATTGAGTCACGTTGGTCACACAGCTGTTGAAATGATCCAATTCTATAACGAAATCATTGAGGAAAAGAAAGGCCAATGCCCACCTGTGATCATTTCAGGAGGAATACGCGACTTCCTCGATGGATACTACGCCATCAATAAAGTGAACTGTCAGGCGATCTACGGACAGGCTTCGGCCTTCCTGAAAAAAGCGCTTGAAGGCCAGGAACCGCTGGATCGGCATATCGAATCAGAGATCCGTGGACTGAATCTGGTCGGCAGCATGCTGCGCATCAAAGAATAATTGACATGAAGAATCCCGAACCGGTAAAAGGTTTTAGCAAGCTCAATAAAGAGTCAAAAATCAACTGGCTCATAGAGAATTACTTTGAAGATCCGGAAAGTGCTCTGAATACGCTGAAGAGCTATTGGCACGACGACCAAAAGCTTCAGAAGATGCACGATGAGTTCATTGAGAACTCCATCACGAATTATTATCTGCCATACGGGATCGCCCCGAATTTTCTGGTTAATGACAAGATGTATTGTCTACCAATGGCCATTGAAGAAAGTTCAGTGGTTGCAGCCATGGCAAAAGCCGCCAACTTCTGGGTAGAGCGCGGTGGGTTTCGCTCGCGTGTGATCTCCACCAAGAAGATCGGTCATGTACACTTCGTGTGGAGAGGTAACAATATTCAGGAACTCAGCGCCTTCTTTGACAACCTCAAGCCTAAATTGATCACAGGCACGGATGGCATTACCGAGAATATGCGTCGCCGAGGCGGAGGTATACTCGATATCGAATTGATCGATCGTTGCGATCTAGAGCCGAATTATTACCAGATCAAAGGGACGTTTGAGACCTGTGATTCCATGGGTGCCAATTTCATCAACACCGTTTTGGAGGAATGGGCAAAGATCCTGCAACAGGAGGCGATGACAGATGGCGCACTTCACGATCGCGAGATCGACGTGATCATGTGTATCCTCAGTAATTATACGCCAGAATGCATCGTGAGGTCGGAAGTAAGCTGTCCGGTAGAGTCACTTACACCGAAGAATGAAATGGATCCCGAGGAATTTGCAATGAAATTCATGCGTGCGGTCCATTGTGCAGAGATCGAGCCATACAGAGCCGTTACGCATAACAAGGGCATCATGAATGGTGTGGATTCTCTGGTCATAGCCACCGGAAATGATTTCAGAGCCATAGAGGCATGCGCACACGCTTATGCGGCAAGAGAAGGGAAATATCGCTCTTTGACCCACGTGAATGTGAGCGACGGTATTTTCCGTTTCTGGATAGAGATCCCACTTGCCCTGGGAACAGTTGGTGGAATAACCAAACTGCATCCTATGGTGAAATTCAGCCATGAACTACTGGGGAATCCAAATGCGACAGAATTGATGCAGGTCATTGCGTCTGCCGGGCTAGCGCAGAATTTCTCTGCACTGAGGAGTCTGACAACTACCGGTATCCAGAAAGGGCATATGAAGATGCACTTGTTGAATGTGCTGAATCAATTAGGAGCCACCGACAAAGAAAAGGCTTCATTGGTACGCCATTTCACCGACAAAGTCCCAAGTCATCAAAATATAGTCGATGCCTTCTGCGACATGAGGGGAATCACCAGAGCGGATCTGGAAAGAGCAAGTTCCTGATCAGATAAATGCTGCTTCGACCTTAGCTGAGATCTCATTCTTTCGATCCACTGCCTTAGCTCTAATGTCTTTGGCTTCAGAAACAAGGTTGCTCGCGACCTCCTTGTCGGTAAGACTTCCTGCGTTGATCATCACGTTAAAATAGGCTCCGTGAATACACATTTCAGCTGCCAGAGCTCCAACACCGGCGTCTGTGATGGAATTGGGGTTTCCTTTTTCAACCATTGCTATTGCCAGATCAAAGATCTCATAAGTACGACGCATCACTTGTAAAGGAACTTGAGTTGCGTAGACACTGGCATCCTGAATAGCCTTGGTGCGAGCCGCTTTGTCCACTGCCGTATCCTTAGGCAGTCGGAAGCTTTGCATGATCGCATTGAATGAACGCGTATCCTCATCGACCAAACGAAGTAGCTCCGCCTTGATGGATTGACCTTTCTCTGCGTATGCGCTGAATTCTCCTACGCGATCTTCCCAGCCGCGCTTATTGGCACCCAGATTGGCACACATGGTTGTTAGAGAAGCCCCAAGTGCCCCTACTAAAGCCGATACGGATCCTCCTCCGGGTGCAGGACTCTCTGAGGCTGTTTCGTTAGCAAATTCCTTACAACTCAGGTTGATCAGATGCTCATCTGCTTCATCGGCCATTCTGTATTCGATGATCTTCTCACGGGGTTCAAATGGCCCCAATTCATCTAATCCCATGGATTTTATAGCGATATGTATCAATTCGTCATCGCTTACTCCAATTGACCGCTCCTGCTTCTCGAGAAAATATCGACCGGCATCTAACATTGCTTTGAGCGGGATCAACCCCACCAATTCACTTCCTGTGACTCTTACACCTCTTTCGGTTGCACTCTTGCACACTTCATCAAAGAATATGTGTATCGGAGTGATCCGGTAGTTCGTCAAATTTGCTGAGATCTGCGCCACACCGTACTCTTCAATGTACCAGCCTACTGCTTTCACTGCCTTACAAGTTCCAGGTATCCTGACCGCTTCTCCATTTTCATCTCTTACGATCTCTCCTGTGTAAGGATTTCCTTCGCGTTTCGCACGACCGGCTTCGCGTACATCAAAGGCAATGCGGTTGGCTATACGTGTTGATTTAGAATTCAGGTTGACATTGTAAGCAATGAGAAAATCCCTTGCCCCAATAACAGTAGCACCGGATCGCTTACTGTATAGGGTAGGTCCGAAATCCGGTTTCCACTCAGGTTCCTTTATCTTCTCAAAGAATCCTTCGTATTCTCCTGCTCGGATCACGCTGAGATCTTTTCGATATTCACGATCCTGCGCAGCCCCATACAAGTAAACAGGAATATCCACTTCCTCTCCAACTCGCTGTGCGAGTTTACGTGCATACTCCGCGGTCTCCTCCATAGAAATGTTGCTTACCGGGATCAACGGACAAACATCCGTAGCACCCATGCGAGCATGCTCTCCGCGGTGGTGACTCATATCGATCAACTCAGCCGCCTTTTGAATTGCCAGGAACGCAGCTTCAATGACCGCATCCGGTTCGCCTACAAAGGTGACTACAGTCCGGTTAGTGGCTTTACCTGGATCAACATCCAGCAACTTCACGCCTTCAACAGATTTGATCTCGGCAGTTATATTCTCAATTGCAGCAAGATCACGGCCTTCGCTGAAGTTGGGTACACATTCTATGATCTTCTTACTCATTGGTGCAGTTTTAAGGGGCAAAAATACAGTCTTCAAGATGCTGAACCGAACGGTATCATCGAAGAATATTGAATCAAAATTTCGGGCATAAAAAAAGCCCTGCTTTTCAACAGGGCTCTTTTATTTTGTTCAGGATCAATATTCCCAGAGGTCGTGTTCGAAGATAAACAGATCGTTTCTGATCTCTTCACTCTTCAACAACGCCGCAAGGCCATCATCCTTGTATTCGTCGAAGTACTTGATATCCCAATCGTACACGTTAGACTCTTTCACGATATAACTAGAGAACATTCGCATCTCGAACCAATCGTCAAAGGACATTCTTGCCGCATCGTTATACGGGTTGAATAGTTCCTGATTTACGAGGATCGGGCGAAGATCTTTCATTTCAATCCAGAACATTGCTGTCTCTCCAAGCTCAATACCACTCGCAACCGGGCGGTAAAGAGGAGCGATCGCGATGATCCGTGCACGGAAATCAGAGTAGTTGTAATCAAAGATCCAATCCTCCATGATACGGTATTTCTTTATCATGTGAGGTTCAAATGGGATCTTGATCACCGTGTCGATCACCATGTAGGGATCATCCGGGAATTCAGGATCCTGGATCTGAGTCACGAACTCCTGTGCTCCGAGATCGTTCAATTCGTCTTCAGCATAAGCGGTTCCAATTGACAGAGAGTCACTTCTCCATGCTTGAACACCACCTTCTTTGTTGGGTCCTTTCAATGCCGCTTCGTAAACGATCCTGTAGAAGGCGTTACGAGGCCAGTGCATGATCAGGTTTTGCTTCTCGCGAGTGTCGATTACGCGATGAATACGTTTATGAAATTTCACGTTTGCTTCACGCGTGTAGCGGTGAGGGATCACTTTACGTTCCTTCACAGCAGTTTTGTCATATGTCCAGTCTTCGAGGTCGCTCTGAGCAAAAGCTCCGATCGAGAATCCGAAGATCAGGGTCAGTGACAGGATGAAATTCTTATTTAACATACTCAACATAGTTTCAAGTAATCAACGCAAAAATATCGAATTATTGTATTTCAAGTATAATCGGGTTCAAAGTAACATTGCCACCAGGACCGCTTGCACGGATCTTTTCAACAATGACACGGTCTCCGGTTCTTGCACGCTGAATAATGTTCTTCATACCGGCAGAAATCGTTGGACCTCTACCCGGAACCATCATCGCCTCACCTCTTCGAGGAGCGTAGATGAACTGGTATCCTGTAACACTATAGCGCAATCCTTCGAATGCAAATTCAGGTCCCATACCAGCCGTGATCATACGTTGCGAGAGCAATGCAGCTTTCGGTATTGGTCGGCCACCTTCTTGTGTTCCCCATTTCGCTTCCGGTTTAGGAAGACGACGTACGCGGTATTCCATACGACCTACCGTCTTCACATCTCCGTTGCTCAATTTTGCAGAAACACTGATCGTAGCGTTACCCGGACGAGTAACTTTCGCCACGTAATCGCCTCGACCTTTTTTAGCAAGGGAACCTGCTGAAATCGTAGCATTGATACCATCCGGATTAACTCCAGGTACCGCTACAGAGATAGGGTTATCAACACCGATGTACAACATGTTCATTTTAGTGGCAGAGATAGAAGCTTGTCCCTGGAATGCCTGGTACTCTGCTTCGAATGGATACTCTTCCACACCTTTCTTGGTCTTCACTTTGATCATACCACCCCAGGTGAACGTTCCCTGGTTGCTTGGAGTGACCGTGTAGATACCTTTACCTCCTTCTTTGGTCAGTTCTGATTCAGAACCATCCAAATGGAAAGTAGTATTCTCATCACCGCTAGTACGGGCAGCAAGGAATACTTCCGCCTTGTACTCTTCACCGAGCATTACGATGTTGGAAGTGGTTTTTACAACCGGCACCAACTCTTCGATGGTATATGCAGTTTCCTCCCCTTTAGCTAATTCGTCGATGACGGCAGCCTCAGTGGTCTTTGCATCACTCTGGATCTTGGTAAGCAGTGTTACAACCGCTGCCAATGGAGAGTGCTCGAGGTATTTTCTTGACCAGGAAGAGTATTTCTTCTCAGTGGGCTCAAGCTCTGCACGCAACATACTCGCAGCTGCGACTTGATCCTGAACACCTTCCGGCAAATTGATTCCGTTAGCAGTGTCCTGATCCAATTGCTTGATCAGGAGTTCTCGTGTTTCATTAATCCGCTTCTCCAACTCTTCTGCACGCCATCCAGGCTTTTGACCGCCTTCTGCGTCAACGAAGAAGTAGTTTGCATGTGTTTCAATGTTATCCGAACCTTTCAATTCCGTCTCGTAAGACTTGACTGAATTTGGATCCTGCTCACCCTCGTACTCCTTACGACCTTCTGTCAGTCCTTCGAGTTCCTTGATGATCCCGTCAACATATGCAACGAATTCGTCAGTGACCTCGCTAGCTTTTTCTGCTCTGTTGTAATACGGTACAAGCGTCGGATCGTTCTTGCTACTTTTCTCAAGGCCTTTCATCTTCTCTCCGATTTTCGCGTCGAGGTTGTCTTTCGCCTTGTTAAAACTCACCTCGATCATATGGAATGATTTGAGGATCTCTTTAGATACGTTCAACGCCAAAAGTGCGATCAACACGAGATACATCACGTTGATCATCTTTTGACGAGGACTTAAATTTCCTGATGCCATAGTTCTTTAACTTTTACTGATTGATCTTTAAAGAAAGATGGGCTTAGTTCGATGGGCGCATAGCTGTCAGCATTCCACCGTATACGCCGTTGAGGCTTTCGATATTCTTGTTGAATTTAGACAGGCTTTCGTTTACGCTATTGATAACGTTTGTTGATTCGATGAACGACTGAGTAGAACTACTCAATGAACTGGTCGTATCGGCCAGTTGATCCAAAGCTTCGATAGCTCTAGAGTAGGATGAGTTCATTCCGTTCAGGTTGTTCGCTGCAGTTGAGATGTTCTCTGCATATTCCTTGGTTGCAACTGTTGCGCTTGACAAATCAGCCATGTTACCTACGTTTTCGCTCAAAGAACGAAGACCGATTCCAAGACCTTCGATCAACTCAGGTCCTACTTTAGCTTCTGCCAACATGGTATCCAGTTGCTGTGAAACAGTCAGTGAACTTCCGCCATCGCGGTCGTCACCTTCCATTCCTGCCAATTCAGGGTAAACCAATGACCAGTCTACCTCTTCGTGTACAGGCTCAAATGCTGAAAGGAAGAAGATGAATGCCTCAGTCATCATACCGACCATCAACATAACATCCGCACCTTTCCAGTGGAGGATCTTGAAGAGTGCTCCAACGATTACGATCGCTGCTCCCCATCCATAGGCTACGCCCATAAATCTCTTCCACTTTTTACTTTCAAATACACTGTTACTCATGATACTTCTTTTAGTTAAGGTTTGATACTAATTAAATACTGTTTTTGTTATGGTTTTAAATTACTCGCTCATGATGTGCGATCACGCACATCCATCCGACCGAAGGTAAATCATATTAAGGTGATCTCAGATCACAATTTATCCAACGCTGAACGACCGATGTACGTTTGTACACAGCGGAATCCAACGTAGGATTTACATGTATCCTGGTACTCATAGCTTCTTGATCCGTTCTGAATAAAGTAAGCTATGTCTTTCCAGGAACCGCCTCGGATAACCTTGCGCGAAAGGGTAAGGTAATCAGCTCCATCCTTTGCAGGATCGGCATCATAGCGGTAATCCGGGTTGAGATCGTGGCTAAATTGGTGAGTTGACTCGGCATAGGCGTTAACGGTCCATTCTGAAACGTTTCCGGCCATGTTGTACAACCCATAATCATTAGGGAAGTACGAATCAGCTCTTACAGGGTACATTCCCCCATCGTCCATATAGTTACCACGGTTAGGCTTGAAGTTAGCAAGGAAACATCCCTTGCTGTTTCTTGTGTAAGGACCTCCCCATGGGTACATGTTATTATCACGTCCACCACGAGCTGCCCACTCCCACTCAAATTCGGTTGGAAGTCTCCAGTACTCGGTCAGTGGCATTGCTTCACCTTCCCAGTGATGCTGCATGATGCGCGTTCTCCAGCTACAGAATGCATTGGCCTGGTGCCAGTTCACTCCTACAACCGGATAGTCATCATACTTCGGGTGATAGAAATACACGCGAACCATTGGATCGTTGTATGAATATGCGAAGTCACGGATCCAAACCAAAGTGTCTGGATAGATCTTCACTTTCTTTTTCTTGATGAAATCCTGGCGATTGCTCGTCCAGTAGTCTGCACTTGCTGCAGCGCGGTAATCTGTGTACTGGTATTCGTACTCCAGCTTACGGATGTCGATCTGACGCTTGTGGTCGATGCGGTCGCGGACACGATAATACATATCCACAAGGTCTTCCGCGCTTTCTTCTAGGTCAACCTCTTCGTCGTAATCGATCACATAATAGCTGTCGTCAACATCTTCAACCTCACGGATGTAAGGCTCTTCAAGCATGTAGCGAGCAATAGAATCTTCCACATACTTTACGAACTGACGGTACTCGTTGTTCGTGATCTCTGTGTCGTCCATCCACATTGCGTGGATAGAAACTTGCTTGTTCGGAGCGATGTACGAACGGAAAATGTCCTGATCACTCTGACCGGTGTGGTAGGTACCTGTAGGAATGTACACTGTACCGAATGGCTGAGGATGGAACCATGGGCGACGCCCTTGAACCCCCGTCAACTCCCATTCCTGCTGATTCCCACATCCTATTGACCCGAAGATCAATGCGATGAAAAATACACCTAATACGCTTCTCATATACACTTATTTGAACGAATCTACAATAATAAACCGATAATTTGAAATTACAAGTTCATCTCAAAATCAGTAGCTTAACGCGATTCGCGAAGGGATTATTGCCTTTTTTTTACAACCAGCGAGTATTTCGGTGGAAATGCTTAGTTGGAGGCTTCTTAGTTACGTTCAGAGGGAAGCAATAACTCACGAAAATTTCGTGTGTTCCGTTACTCACCGTCTGGATCTTACTCAGGGTGATATCGTATGAATATCCGACCTGAACTGTATTAGAATTAGCCAGGTCTCTCTTATACCCCAACATCAGAGATAATGCATCGATCGTACCCCATTGTCTGTACCCGATTCCACCGCGGATCATGTCGAGATAGAGGGCCGTCACATTGATATCGAATTGCATCTTGGTCTTATGCTTGAGCAAAACGGCCGGTTCCAGAACCATTGAAGGCGAAACTTCAACATCAGCTCCTGTCAGGAAGTAGATGTGGGTCTCCAGTTGATGATCAATGGTTGAATTACCCGGTGCGGCAATATTGAAAGTAGGTTGAGTCAAGTGAGTTCCTGAGATTCCGGCGTAGAAGTTCTCTATGGCATTCCCAAGTCTTGTCTGATTATAATACGCTCCGAATCCAACATCGAACTTCGTGTCGTTCGAACTAGAGGTGGGGATACGCGGGTCACCCGGATTCAAGGCCTTGAAGCGAGGGTTGTCGTACCCGAACTGATGCATACCTGCTTCGAAACCAAGTGCAAGTCTTGCAAAGTTTCCCTGGATGGGTACGAAGTATGCACCTTGTAAGCGGAAACTCGTCGTCTTTTGAAAACCGATCAAGTCACTGTAAACGCTCAAGCCAAGAGCTCCAATGGTCTTAGTGCCTTTGTTAGTAGAGATCTGACCACCGATGTTCGCATTGTAGGTCTGAGGAGCTACATTTTCGATGATCTCTCCTCCCGGCTCCAGATTCCCGGTTTTGCGATCGACAAAGGTCTGATCGTCAAATCCCATCCACTGTCTGTGAGCTACTCCGTTCACACAGATCACACCATCGACTGTTCCGACAGATGCAGGGTTATATGCCTGCTTGTTGAATTTGAAGTGCGTATAGTATGGGTCCTGCTGAGCATACGCCCCTACTCTCAAAACGATGAGAGCTAAGGCGAATAATGATTGCGTAATTCTCCTGGTCATATTGGTTTCGTATCCGTACAAATTAAATTTAATATTACCTAACTAACAACTCTTTGACGAGCGCAGTGGAAAATTGGTTGGAAGAGAGCGTGGGCATGGGCACGAGCCAGTGCACGGGCAAGAGCGCGAGCATGGGCACGAGCAAGATAGACTGTGCATTTTATTGATTACCATCGATCACTAACCCATCTACCCAATGACCCAAGTACCCAACAACCCAACAACCCAAATCAACTACAGTCTTGCGATCAGCTTGAGATTCAATCGTCTTCCCGTGAGATAGTTGGGTACTCCGTACAAATTGTCGTTGAGGTCCTCTACCCAGATGTAAGAGATCGTATTGTTGACCTGGAGAAGATTAAAGACCTCCACACTAAGCCACAATGAACTAAGCTGTTTGACGCTCCGTTCTTCCGATTTCTTTTCCTGATCCAGGAGCTCTTTTGAGAAGCCAATATCAACCCTACGATAAGGCGGTATATCAAAACGCTCCACGTAACGATAAGGCCCGTTAAAGTAGTACGGCAACCCACTTCCGAACACAAGGCTGAGATGCATCTTGAATGTTGGATCCATAGGTAGCTCATCGCGGAAGAGTATGGACGCATTGAATCGTTGATCCGTGGGTCTTCGGATCATTTCGGTCATGGTCTCGACCCCATCCTCATTTGTGTATTGGATCTGTTCTCGAGTTGATAAAAGGGACAGGTTCACCCAGGACTCCAATCCTTTGATGAATTCTCCATTCACTCTAAGATCCAAACCTCCTGCATATCCTTCTGAGCTGTTCACTCCATCGTATCTGATCCTCACGTTGTCGAGGAAATAAGGAACCAACTGGTCGAGATCTTTGTAGTACACTTCCC
>VMDK01000051.1 GCA_008080835.1 Sphingobacteriia bacterium
ATCACCCGCCTATCAACCCGACAATCCAGACGAGCTTCAAATGCCTCTTTGTCCAATTTCCGGAGGTCCTGCATTTTTCGCTTGATCACAGTTGGTGCATTGTAGGTGATCCTCTTTTTCAAACAAGGAGCATTATCGAAAAGATATTTCCAGTATGGGTATGCTTCTCCATACTTCTTCATTTGGAAATACTGATTGAACAGCGAGAGATTCTTAACAGTCTCAGCGCTGTCACTTCCATATTCATTCTCACATGGACGCTGTGCCATGGTCAAAGTGCCTATGGACAGAAGTGCGATTGTTAATAGTGCTTTCATTTTCATCTTCCTGCTATTTGGTTTCTTGTTACTGGTACTTTCTCTGGTTGAACCATTTGTCGCTTAACGTCATTCCGGCTTTCAACTCGAGTATCCTTTCTTCGATCAGTCCGTTGTCGGTTGTTCCTCTGATCTTATAGTTAATACCCAAATTGAGCCTTGAGGTAACCTGCAAGTTTTGACCATCGGCCATTCTAACCTTTTTGATCACCGGTATACCAAGTCCAAAACCCATTCCAAACTCAGTTATAGGTTCGGCATAGAGTTCCAGATATGAAGTAGTGTAACTAACACCGTAATAGAATCTTGTAACGCTAAGAAGGTCGCTGAGTTTGCGTACACGCGACATTTCTGCAACATCAACCGGCTGAAAATATCCGCCGAAGCCAATGTACTCTTGATCGCGATAGCTGCTCACGCCGCGGATATCGCTGAAGTCGCTGAATCCGTCTACCGCGTATTCTATGGAATTCATCCATTTGCCGGGATTCCCTATGCGATAGGCAATTCCGTATCCCATAGGTAGTTCCAGTTTATATTTCACATCCGTCTCACTGAGTATGGAATCAATGCGAAATCCTGCATTCCCTTCGCTGTTATAGCTCACCACATGGCGATCAACGCGGGCATTGAGCGAAGATGATGGAGAAAAGGTGAGTCCAAATCCATGCTCAAGCTTTTTGAATATTTGTCCACTATACTGAACGCCAAAGTTCCATTTCAATCCTGAATAATTGGCGTCAATGCGATCGCTGTAATTGAACAGGTCCAGATTGTCGACGTATTGTTTGTCCCGAATGTCGACGATGTTCCCGAAGAGGGCATCGACATTCACTCCGACGGATAGCCCTTTTACGATCTCGTAACCAAGTCCGACATTAAAAGAGTTGATGCCGCCTCTTCCTTCAAAGGAATTGAGGACGTCTACGGAATCCTCCAGGAGTTCATTTTGCTGAAAATAACCCACTTGTGAAACCGGTGAGATCCCAAAGCTGAAAGCCAGACCGGGATATTGTAGCAGCGGTAGGGCCATATTGAAATAGCCAAGCTTTCCATTGCTGGAGTTGATCTCCTTATCGGCACTGCTTTGTGTGATCAAGTCTAAACTGGCACCCAATTCCAAAGTGGTGTAGCGGATTGCTGCAAGAGACGCGGGATTTGCCTGTGAGTAGCTTGATTCATGAGCGAAAGCACGGCTCGTGCCACCCATGAACTGTTGGTGGTAGAAAGCCCGGTGATTGAGCAATCCGACACCTGAGTAACTGTATGGTGAATTCGTCCCTCTCTGCGCGTGAAGTGCAAATGTCGAGAGTGTAAGAAGGATAAGGATTAGCGTCCTCTTAAGGATCATTATGCTTCAGAATTTTATGCAGGCCGAGCAGGACTAAATTTCGGTTCGCGAATATCTCATAATTAATATGATTGACCAAATAACGGGCCTGCCCTCCACATAGTATTACGAGGAGGTCAGCGTAATGTTTCTTGAAGCTTTCGATATATCCGTTCACCTCGTAGATCATTCCATTCATGACGCCATTTTGCAAAGCCTCCTTGGTGGATTTTCCGATCAGAGATGGTCGGTCGAAGTCGTTCACCAATGAAAGTGCTCCGGTGTACTCGTTCATGGCTTTGGAGCGAAGGGTGATCCCGGGGCTGATATTCCCACCCAGATAGGTGCCGTCAGCACGCACGAATTCGTACGTGATGCATGTCCCGGCGTCAATGGCCAGCACGTTGGCATCAGGACAAAGGAAACGTGCTCCTACCGCAGCTGCAATGCGGTCGCGACCAAGCGTAGCAGGCGTTTCGTAGTCGAGGTTTATCGGTAGAGGCGTGTTGTGGTCAAGTATGATCAGTTTGCACCGATCGGCCAATTGACTTGCGAGGTCGTCGTTGAATTCCCGTGAGCGAACCGAACTCACGATACAAGACTCGATCTCGTTATAGCGGAGATCGCTCAGAAGATCGTCCTTGGTGATGAACTCCTTCACTTCATGGATACCATCATTGATGAAGTATCCGAGTTTGATCATCGTATTCCCGATATCAATTACCGCTTCCATAGAACTTCAATGTCGCCATGAGCATATGCCATGGTATGTCCCTCTGAAGCAAAAACGATCCTGCCCAAAGGGTCCACGCCCACTAATTGTGCAAGATACGTATCTGATTCGTGACGGAAGGGAAGAATTTTATGAAGTTGATACATGTGCGATATGTAGATTTCGCGGATGCGCTGCAGACCCGGATGAAGTCTCAGCTCATTGTAGTTCTTCTCTAGTTCCTCCAGAATGGTCTGGATGACCTGCTCAATTTGGAAGTCAAGCCCCGATATCATTTTTAGGCTAATGGCATGATGTAGTTCTTCGGGGAAATGTATTTGATTGACATTCACTCCGATACCAACAAGTGAAAAGCGTGCTTTCTCAGCAAGGGCATTTTCAATGAGGATGCCGCAGATCTTGCTGTGCTCGATGTAAATATCGTTGGGCCATTTGATCAGGACCTCTGAATCCGGAAGTATCCGGGCTATGGCATCACGGCAGGCGACGGCTACGGCAAAGTTGAGGAAAGACATTTTCCGAAGGCCCAGGAATTCGGGTTTGAGTACGAGGGTGAAGAGTGCATTTTGACCAGCCGCGCTATTCCAGAGTTTACTCTGTTGTCCGCGCCCATGAGTTTGGTGCATGGCCTGAATGACAGTGCCCTCTTCTGTCGGCTCGGAAGCAACTTTGGAACGCGCGCAGTTATTGGTAGAGTCGACGGTGGGCAGTACTTCCCATTCCTTTCCGAAAGATGTGTTATGCCGACTGGGCTTCTGCAAAAGAATGCCTTATTTTGCGTTCGAATTTAGGCAAAACAAGTACATGCCGAAAAAGGCGAACGAATCAGAAAAACTGGCCGATCTGGCCGTTATCGGAATGCAGGAGAAGAAGGCCAAGAATGTGGTCAAGATCGACCTGCGCAAACTCGGTGCATCAGTAGCGGATTTCTTTGTGGTCTGCCACGGTGATAGTGACCGTCAGGTAGAAGCCATTGCGGATTCCGTGATCGACGTGGTCAGAGATGCTACGGGTGAAAAGCCTTTCAGCAAAGAGGGCTATCGGACCGGAGAGTGGATCCTGCTCGACTATGTGGATGTGGTCGTCCACGTTTTCAAGCGCGACATCCGTGAGTTTTACGGTATTGAGGACCTTTGGGGAGACGGGATCATGACGGATTACCCGGAGACACTCGTCAAACAAGGAGATAGTTAAAAGGAGATAGGGGAAAGTCCCTAAGCTATCACTTCTCCATTATCAGTTTTGCGTTATACGCATTCTCTCCAACTTGAATTTCCAGGAAATACACACCGCTCTTAACAGAAGTTTCAACTTTCACGATTCCTGGCTGCAATTCTGACGTCCGGATCGGGATGCTCCTGCCTTTGACGTCTCGCAAAGTGAGTTCCGGCGACGTTCCGAGCGCATGTCGCAAATAGAACACTCCATCAGCGGGGTTCGGGTAAACACTCCAGCCTTCAGGTAGTTGCTTGCCCGGTGCACTGACCGATTGTGTGACTTGTATCGTGTCTGTGGCACTGCCGCAGGAGTTCCTCAGGTCTACGTAGTAAGTGCCGAAGTCGGTGACCGTGATGGATGAAGTAGTAGCTCCGGTGCTCCATTTGTATTTTACAGATTGTGAGCCGGCATCGAATGTTATACTGAATGGTTTCTTGAGCACGGTATCTGGACCGAGGTCTACTTCAGGACTCATGATGAGATCGGCGTATGTACTGTCGGTAACGCTACCACAATTCTTCGTGCTCACGGTCACAAAATGCCATCCCGCCCGATCGATCTTTTTGGTCTTCCCGGTGGAGTTGTCGTCCCATTTATATGAAGCACCGGGATTGCCGGCGTCATAAGTGTCGGAAACCGAATCACAATAAGTGATCAGATCGGTGAACTTCAGTGAAGGAGTATTCTCTAGCGTCACCTCGATGTCGTCAGTATTAGAGAAGCATATATTGCTGACTGTAACAGAGTACGTTCCGCTTTGCATCGCACTGATGCTGCTTGTCGTTTCGGCGGTGCTCCACAAGTATTCCTGACCTGCAACTGCAGCAGAATCTCCAATTTGCACGGCGTTCACGTCACACTTATCGATATCAGCACCCAGGTCGATCTTGTATTCTTCATGCAGGGTGACATCAAAGCTTTCAACGTCGGTTCCGCAAGAATTCGTGATCGACACTGAATAGTTTCCTCCGTCATCGAGATCAACGCTGGCTGATGTGTCTCGTGTACTCCACAGGAATGAATTCATCACCAATCCGGAGTCACGCAGATCAATGGCTTCATAGGTGATCTTCTTACCGTCACAGAGGTCGTCATCATTGAGAGGCTTGATCTGTGGTTTGTATTTCGCAATAAGATCGATCGTGTCATACATCGTACAACCAAAGCGGGTCTTAGCTTCAACGTAGATCCGTTCGGGTCCAGCGCTTTTAATCCGTTGATATTTCGAAGTCGTAACGGTGGTTCCCCCTTTGCGCCAGGATATCGATGTAATTTCTGAGTTATGTATAGAATCAGCTTCTAGAGTGTATGCTGCTCCTTCACACAATGTATCCAGCTCGAGTTGAATCGGATCAAAGCTTGATGATAGCCTGAAGTCCTGGATTTTACTATCCTTACATCCTTTCGCGTTTGTAGTCATTCGGACACTCAAGGGCCCACCTTTCAATACGTAGATCGTATCCTTACCAGACCTTGAATAGAACAATCCGCTTGACCTAAAATGGGCAATACTTGAATCGAATAGCTCCTTACCGCTTGTATCAATAAGCGCCCAGCTATACGACTGATATGCTACTTTCGAGTCTACAAATGCCGACACCTCGAATGCTCCACAACCCAGTGTGTCTATGTTGAAATTCGCCGTTGGCTTGGGAAGGACTTCTATGGAATAAGTACGACTCACTGCTCCCGGGCTTGGACAATGGTTGTCGTTCACGGTGACCACAAATCGATATTTTCCGGGATCCACGACACCCTTTTTTGGACGCCAAGAAAATCTCCCAGATTTATTCAGTTTGGTGGTATCTACTATTTCAAACTTAGCTCCATCAATTCCTGCATTCCAGGTCATGGTCAGAGTATCCGGTGGTGGTCGTGGTAACGGTGGTGGTGGAACATAAATCTTGTCGTCCGACTTTATGGTAAAGACCAAGCTGTCACCCAGACAGACCTGATATGAATATGGACCAGTAACCGTTGGAGGATTATTTGATGGGCATTTGCTGACTACCAAGTTAATATCGCGATGTGTCACACTTACAAGATCATACCCTGAGCTTTTAGTTCGCAGACGCCATTCTTCTACGGCTAGAGCCATCGAAGAAAAGTTATCGCACTTGACGGGTGTGAATATGTTCTCTCCAGTTTCAGGGTCAAGGTAGAAACCCATCGGAGGATTATAATTTGGATTAACAGTTCCCTTGCCCGTTGGGTCATAACATTCAACAGGATTTTTGAAACTGTATTTACCTGAATAAGAAACAGAATTACCGTAGCCCGTCAACGGACTGGTCAGTTTGTAACTCAGCGAGTCGCCATCAGGATCTTTTGCGCTGAAATCCATATATGTCGGTTGGTTACAACAAACATTCACTCGCGGTGTAGAGTTGAATTTTGGACCTCCTGATTTGATCAAGTGATCAAGGTCTAATTTTAAGTAAGTATAAAAATTCCCGGAAGGCCCAGTGTTAATTGCACTTGTTCGGCAACATTGACCAGTTTCAATAATGACATCCCCGCAGGATATGAATGATTTAAAGGTAGAACTCCTAAAGTCAATCGTCGTCTTAAAAAGGTGCTCTTCAATTCCATTACCTGTCCCATATGTGTTCTTCGGATCACAATTTGGTTTGGCCGAAGTGCACATCCAGGTCACTTCCTTGATCGAAACTAAGGTCAAAGAAAGAACCTGTGACTTTGAACTAGTTAAACATCTGAGTCTCGTTGCACTAGATGGGTTTCCCAATGGCACTCCTCGACAATCCCGATAAAATCGAACTTCTAATTCACAGACAGAGTCTGCTGAGAACCTGTAAGTAATGTCTCCTCCTGAAACGTGACCTGCGAAAGAATTCTTTGGAGCAACAAAGAGGAACAATAAAGTAGTAAATGCTAAAAAGGCAACAGACTTCAGTTGTGTATTGACCATACGTTGGGGTTCTTAGGGTGTCTCAGAGAAAGAGTCAAGAGTGGATCATCCACTTGCTGGATGGTCGGTCTCATGGTCAGGCAGTTTGGTTTACCTGGTGCGCATGGAATGATCCACATCTTTCTCTTCTACTAATAGACCCAAAAAATTCACCAAACGTTGCATTTGATTTGTAAGAATTCTCTCATGACGCCTTTCGACCGAGCATCAAAAGGTCGCTCGCAACGATCTCTGTGACGTAACGTTTGATTCCTTCTTTGTCCTCATAGTTGCGGTTAGAAAGTTTACCTTCAATGCATACCTCCTGTCATTTCTTGAGGTACTTCTCGGATATCTCCGCCAGCTTCCCCCAAGCCACGATATCGTGCCACTGGGTTTCCTTTACGATCTCTCCCTCTGCATTTCGATAGGTCTCATTCGTCGCTAGTCGGAGTCGTGCCAATTTCTTTCCGTTCTGTGTCTCCTTGATCTCCGGCTCAGCACCGAGATTTCCGATCAGTTGTACTTTGTTTCTTAGCTGTTTCATGACTTTTTTTTGGGCAAGTTGAGGAGCCGAATCACAACTGCCAAGAAAAGGAGGATCGAGTATGGTGAACACGGGGAGATACTCTCCGAACGCTTGAATGAATGGCTGGGTAGTTGGGTTTTTGGTTGTTAGGCTGTTAGGTTTCGTGGTATATCTAACGGGGTAGATGTTATCTACCCCGATGGATGATGCTGAGCATAACTGATGCCACTTTGAATTTTCGTTACGGGGAGGATTCCATTTTCAGGGGTAGATGTTATCTACCCCTATGGATAAAACAAGATCAAAAAATCAATCCTTGCGAAAACTTCTAAATGACAAGAACCACATTGAGCGGGTAGCTATCACCTACCCCGCATATCATTGGAATTCGCATATTTGTTCCATGAAGCAAATATTCACTGCTCTGATCGCTGTCTTCATCCTTTTAGGTTGTGGCAGGCCAGAGGGAGGGACAATTCATGAAGTGTCCGACCTCTTTATCGAGGTATTGGGTGTGGCACAAGATGCCGGTTATCCGCAGCTTGGGTGCGACAAGGAATGTTGTAAGCATTTGTTGGAGACGGGATCAACCAGGGCGTATGTTACATCACTGGCACTGGTCGACAAAGTGGATTCTTCCGTTTGGTTATTTGAAGCCTCGCCGGACATCCGTTATCAATGGAGTCGTATCCATCAATTGAGCGGAAAAGATCCGGATGGCATATTCCTCACACATGCACATATCGGCCACTATGCCGGTTTGATGGAGCTTGGCAAGGAGAGCATCAATGCAGATGGACAAGCCGTGTATGCGATGCCAAGGATGAAGGAATTCCTGACCGGATCTGGGCCCTGGTCGCAATTGGTGAGCACGAATAATATCAGCTTCCGCGACCTGAAGGCAGACAGCACTGTGGTATTGAATGAGCGATTGAAAGTATCCCCTTTCAGGGTTCCGCATCGCGATGAATATTCAGAGACCGTTGGTTATCGCATCAAAAGTCCTGATCGAACAGTGATCTTCATCCCGGATATCGATAAGTGGGACCGATGGGATCGCTCTATCTTGAAAGAAATTGCTGCTTGCGACGTGGCACTTCTGGATGGTACCTTTTTTGAAAGCGGAGAACTTCCGGGACGAAATATGAGTGAGATACCACATCCATTTGTAAGCGAAAGCATGGAGCTTTTCTCCAAGCTTCCTGAAAAGGAACGCAACAAGGTTCAGTTCATACACTTTAATCATACTAACCGCCTGTTGCGCGATCCGAACGCGATTCGTCAAGTGGAGCAGGAGGGATTTCACGTAAGTCGACAAGGTCAGCAGATTTCCCTGAATTGAGCAATCAATGTTGATGGTTCGCTTGTTACATTTGCCTAAACCATTGAAACCATGTACTCAAGCATCTTAGCTCTGCATTCCGTGATCCGCTGGATCGTACTCATACTTCTCATCGCTGGTCTGATCAAGGCGTTATCAGGATGGTTAGGCAGGAAGCATTATTTGGCGAACGATAATAAATTGAGTTTGTTCACCATGATCGCGATAGATTTGAACGTCCTACTTGGAGCATTGCTCTATCTGGTTTTCAGTCCTATGACCAAAGCAGCTTTCTCCGACTTTGGTGCAGCCATGAAGGAGTCTGGTCTCAGATTCTGGGCAGTTGAGCACATTTTCGCGATGCTCCTCGCCCTTACCATGATCCATGTGTTGCGAAAAAGATTGAAACGAGAAATGCCGGACGTTGTGAAGCACAAGAAGTCGGCTGTGTACTATCTGCTAACTCTCATCTTCATCCTGTCAGGTATCCCGTGGCAAGCTGCCCGATTTGACTTCGTCTGGTAAGATCAGCGAACTTGGAGATTGAGCACCTTTTCTCCGGCAATGTAGCCTTCTAGGTGGTCGTTGCTCTCCACCTTCCCAACGCCCTCAGGTGTTCCTGAAAAGATCAGGTCACCGATCTTGAGCGTGAAATAACCGGAGATATGTTCGATCAGATCATCGATCGGGAATAGCATGTCGGAAGTATTCCCTTTCTGCACTGTTTCCCCGTTCTTCTTCAATTCAAAATCGAGATCAGACAGATTTAATTCCTTCTTGTCCAGCCATTTCCCGACAACCGCACTTTGGTCAAATGCTTTCGCCTTTTCCCAGGGAAGTCCCTTGGATTTTAGCTCTGACTGTACGTCTCGTGCTGTAAAATCGATACCAAGAGATATCTGACTAAAGTACTTAGGTGCAAACTTGCTCTGAATGCGCTTGCCGATCTGATCTATGCGAAAAACAACTTCTGCTTCGTAATGGACATCCTCTGAAAAATCCGGGATATAGAACTTATCGCGCTGCCTCATTAATGCCGAATCCGGTTTCATGAACAGTACGGGTTCCTTGGGAATGGCATTCCCAAGTTCCAATGCGTGTTTACCGTAATTACGGCCTACGCAAATGATCTTCATAGGCTCCTTACTTGATCGCTTTGATCCATGGGTTCACGCTGTCGCTGTTGGTAGCAGCTACCTTGGCGCGAGCATCGGATTTCTTGTCAAATCGTCCTAAGTGCACATAGTGTCTGCCCGAACCCGGTTCCACATACGCATATGCATTGATACCCTGAGCACTTAACTGACCCATGTATCGATCCGCATTCTTTTTCTCTGTAAAGGATCCAACCACTACCATGAACTTCCCTCCGGCAGGTGTAGTAGCCGGTGGGGTTGTTTGCTTAGGTGTTTCCACTTTTGGTTTCTCCACAACCGGAGTTGTTGTGCCTGAACCCGCTCCTGTGCTTGGTTCAGTTCCCTCAGGTGCCTGAACGATGACCGGAGTTTCGATCTTTTTCACGATCACCACAGTATCTACACGATTTGGTGCATTCTCGAGATCCTTGACCTCTTGCTTGAGTTCATCGATCCGATCGTCTCGCTCCATGAGCATACTGTCAAGTCGGAATTGAGCTTCAGCCTCTTTTCGCAAGCGTTCCTGTTCTTCTTTCAGGCGATCCTCATCTGAGACCTTATTGTTGAGCGAAACACCGAACATCAGTTCATGACTTCCCCCCAGGGCAGTGTTATAACCTGAAACGGACCAGTCATAGGCGTAACCCATTCGGATCATGTTGCTGATCGTTACTCCTCCCATCATGGTCACCGCGTAATCGTCGCGATACGCTGCACCGAGCCATGCTTTGTCGATGTACTCGAACATAAGGTTCGCATCGATCTGTCCGGGAGCATTCTTCACACCTTTGTACATGACCATGGGCTGCAGTTTGGCATTTTTACCAACCTTGATATCAACGGACGTCATCATCTGATAATGGCTCTCCAGGTCATGCTCGATGCTGCTGATGTAGTTGTCTTTGTAAATGATCGGACCATTGATCAACTGAGGAACAGCCGCTCCGATCATGAATCCTTTGTTCTTGTATGCGATACCGGCTCCTGCATCGACTACCGGACCGGCGTCGTTGTTGAGTAAGGCTACCGCTGCATCATTCATGTCTGCGAGAACGATGTTCTGCATATTGAATCGATAATCATATACTCCAATGTTGAATCCGAGATCCAATTCGCTTCCTTCATTTAACTTCACCTTGTAGGCGTAATTGCCGTATACATTGTTAGCTACGGCGATGTTGTTCACATCATTCACATAGTAAATACCCAGACCTACATTGGTTCCGGTTGGGCTTCCGCTCAAAGTCACCGCTCTGGTCTGGTAACCATCCAACGCGGTCCATTGCCTTCTACCCATGAGGTATGCTTCCGTTCGCCCGCTCTCTCCTGCCAAGGCAGGATTGTACAGGAATCGGTTGAAATAATATTGTCCATACAGCGGAACTTGCTGAGCAAAGGAGGTGTATCCAATGAGTGTCAACAGAACCGCGATCGTTATTTTAATGCTTTTCATTTCTAGTCTCTTTATTGGATTTCCTATCTGATGATCTGTAAGTTCCCTTTAACGATATCGAGTCCGTCCTGAAGGAACTCGATCACATATACATACGTGCCTTCAGGCAGCGGTTCCCCTTCGTAGGTACCTCCCCAGTCATGTTGATAGCCTTCACTTCGGAAGACCTCCTTACCCCACCGGCTGTAGACGGTGATGATGGCGTTGTCAATGGCCGGCAAACTGCTCAGGTCCCATGTGTCGTTCGCCCCATCTCCATTCGGAGAAATGAGGTTCGGCACCACGATGACCGTTGGTTTGTTCACGATTACTCTTACCGTATCAAAGTCGTCACATCCAAAGTTGTTATACACGCGCAAGACATAGCTCTGTGACGTGGATGGGTTGGCCTGCGGATTCATGCTCTGGTTGTCATTCAATCCGTTGGATGGTGACCACAAGTAATTCACCCCACTGGTGCTGTTACCTCCAAGAACCACTGTTTCACCAAGGGTGATCTCGTGATCCGGACCGGCATCTGCGGTTGGTGAAGGTGAATTGGTTACACGTACGGAATCAGAGGTCCAACATGAGTTGCTGTTTCGAGCAACCACGGAATAGACTCCCTCGGCTTGAACGTTGATACTTTGAGTGGTGTCACCGGTATTCCAACGGAACGACTGTGCTACACCATTGACCGTGATCGTGACCTGGTCAACGTCGCATTTCGTGATATTGATGCCCGGGCTGAAGGTCAACTTAATACTATCGCCATAGTAGATCGTGTGCTCTACAGAATCCATGCAACCGTCGTCTGTTTCTATTACCAGTTTGATCGTATGATTCCCGACAGGTGGAATAAGATTCTCCAGGTTTGCATTTCCAAAGAGCACCCCGTTGTTATACCATTTCCATGAAGAAATAAGAGCTGCCGTGGTATCCATCATTGTGATCGGTTCGGATGCACAAGGGATATCTGTCGTAAATCCGGCAACCGGTGATGCGGATACTTCCACATCGTAGGTGATGCTGTCACTTTCTCCGGCAGCTGAAGTCACGATCAGTTTGACTGTATAGGTTCCCGCAGCCGCATAGAGCCACTTCGGGTCTTCCATGTTCGATGTATCATCGGTTCTTCCGGCTTCGCCAAAATCCCAAAACCAGGACGTGATCGGATCACCACCTTCAACACTACCATCGGTAAAATTGAATGAATCAACCTGGCATGATCCGGCAAAACTGAACTCGGCTGAAGGACCGCGTTTACCAAGTGCATTTGTTCCGCCTTTGGCATTTGCCAAAGTAACTGCACCGAAAGATGTGAATGTGTTGGAGGAGGTGATCAAACCGTTTCCGGAAGCACTTCCCGCTCCTCCTAGATCTTCCCAGATGGAGCCGTTCAATGCTGCAATCCGAAGGTTGGTCGGATCTGTGACTTCGTCGTCATTGGAGAGGGTGCCGTATCCCAACGTGTATTGAATGTTGTTGACAGAAGGTGTACCAGTCTGGACTACCGACCAGTAACGAACGGCACTGACGTGAGTCAGCGTAGACGCAAACGAGTTGGGAGCAGGTGGCATATTTATCAATCTGGCTTGATAGGAGGAAAGTTCATTGGCAGTTCCATGGGCAAGCACTAGGCGTATTGGCCGGAAGTCGCCCGGTGCACCTATCGGAAAGTAGAGTGTGTCACTGCTACTTGTGATATTCACGACCCGCATCGGACCATTCACATAACTGGAAGGGCTGCCCTGTCCAATAGAAATGGGATCGGCAACATTCAGAACTCCCAAAGTGAAATCCCCATTCCATGTATCAACA
>VMDK01000085.1 GCA_008080835.1 Sphingobacteriia bacterium
GTTCTGCCAGGCACCTCCGTTCTCGCCTTCTCCTCCGGCAGCTTGTAGGATACCTTTGGCTTGCGCACTTCGCATTCCACTTCGGCAGCATGTGACCACAGGTTTGCCTTTTGCTTTGATCTCATCCACACGAGATTCAATAGTACCCAGAGGTATATTCACCGAGCCAGGGCAATTGCCACGAGCGTATTCAGATGGTTCTCTTACATCAATGATCATGGCGCCACCTTTGACCGCTTCGGTCATGGCTGCCTTCTTTGATCCAAATCCAAATAGGTCTAGTAATCCCATGTTCGTGTTTGCTATTTTCTACTGCAAACTTAATGCGGTAATTTGTCACGGAGCATTCCGTAAGCAAGTGTTCCAAGTATTCCGCTGATCAGCACCACGATCATCACTGTCACGCCCTTTCCCAATAAGATGAACATTGGTCCGGGACATGCACCGGTGAGCGCCCAACCCATTCCGAAGATGATACCACCTATCAGATAGCGGTAGTATGATAATCGCTTTGGTGTGAAATCCATCTCTCCGCCATCAATGGTCTTCAATTTTTGTCTCTTGATGATCTGGACACTGATAATACCTAACACCACAGCTGATCCGATCACGCCGTACATATGAAAAGATTTGAAGTGGAACATCTCATAGATGCGATACCAGGATATCACTTCCGATTTGCTCAATACGATCCCAAAGAATGTCCCAACGATTAAAAATTTTAAATACTTCATGATTTCTCCGTTTTGCCAATGTTGTAATAGGTGATCAGGTTGATCTGCTGAAAATTATTTCTGTTTATCTCCCTTGCGGGGTCTGAATAGGTTGCGTCAATCGTCCGATGGATGAGGTACAGCAACTCCACTTCCAATCGATCTGCCGTTCTTGGTATAGTATACCTACCCTGAGCATTGAGTTGCACGTGGTCTCTAATACCATATTTGTTCAAAGCGTATGTCGTTGTCGGAGCGGCATTGATGTACAAACCTTTCAATCGGAACCGTAGTCCGGTACTCGACCGCCATCGATAACACCACTCCAGGCTTCCTGCCCAGAGATCGCCGTTCCCTTCGAGCCAATTGCGTGGCATAGAGGTGAACACATGTTCTCTTCCCAACTCACGTGGAAACAAGAATTTACCTGTTTTAGTGATCCTTGAAATGGCACCCGTGATCTTTCCATTTTTCCTCAATGCATACACCAACTTTGCACTGAGCAACTCACTCCTTCCATTTCCCTGTAAGTAGCCATAGTGAGAATTGGGAGAAGCAACCTGAACCAAGCCTTGGATTCCGGCCGACCACTGGTTGAGTGAACCGTTCCATTCCGTCCAAAAACTGGTATTCAATCTATCGATGAAGAAGGTCCAGAACTGCAACTGCTGGTCCTTACCCTTCCACCCGTATTTTGCATAACCAATGCCTTTGGTTGCTGTCGAATCCAGATATCTGGCAGCATCTCCATCAACTGTTCTACCTTGGCCAACCGTGCCAATGGTGGAATTCAGATCGTTCCAGTCCGTGAATCCTCTCACAGTTGCACTATAGACCCACCCTAACTCATACTTGCTTGAAGCTGATTGCGACACTTTTGCTTTCACCGCTCCAAAACCAAATGGCATCATTCTTCCATCCCGCATGTTCAGAAATGGGGTATTCAATGGCTGACGACCGGCGGTCAATTCCACGATGTTGTTCTTATACTGAATGTATGCCTCACTGAGTCGATTGATATCCCGCCGTTCTGACGGATCAGCAACATCGTACAATTCCAATTCCCACTTGCTGGTCTTTCCCGTCGCGGGATCCGGATCCATCAAACCATTTGACCAAAGCTCCATGCTGTAATGTACACGTGCTGAAGCTCTGAAGTGCTTATAGAATGGAGTCGTATATCCGAGTCTTCCGCCTAAAGCTATGGTGGAAAAATCACGGTAACCAGAGCGATTGTCTGTGGTCAGCGAAAAGGAACGCAACTGCGCATCTATGCTTCCCATATTTCTGCCGTCCTTCCCATTTGAAAGATTTACAGTTTGCCCAACCGAATACATGGATTGAAGCACAACGAGAGTCGATATGTATGCCTTGAATGTAATGAGCTTATTCAATTATCAAGGTATGGGAAGTAAATGTGGCAGAACCAAGTAGGTGATAAGGAGACCACCGATGAAAAATCCGATCACGGCGATCAACGAAGGCAACTGCAAATTGCTAAGACCACTTATGGCGTGCCCGGAGGTGCAACCTCCCGCCCATTTGGATCCAAATCCAACCAGGAATCCACCCAGTACGAGCATGATCAAACCCGGTAAGGTCTGAAGCGATTTCCAACTGAAATATTCCATTGGTACATATGTAGATCCGGGATCCTCGATCCCATAAGCAACCAACTCCTCTACTACGTCCGGTGAGATCTGGACTGCCTGATCGGGTGTTAAATATTTGTGCGAAATGAACCCACCAATGACCAAGCCGAGAGCGATCACGAGATTCCATTTCCGTTGTCTCCAGTCAAAATCGAAGAACTCTGCGCACTGATCTCCGCCGCACATCGAGCAGAGCGTTCTTAGATTGTCTGACAATCCTAAGGTTCCTCCAAAATAGAGGATGAGCACCATGCAGAGTGCTATCAAAGGGCCTCCGACATACCATGGCCAAGGTTGAGTGATCCATTCCATACCTAACGTTCTTTGGGTGACTAACAAATAAAGCCTGTACCTCAATTTTTTTAAGTGATACCTGTCACCAAAGGGCTTGACATCTATTACCGGTTGATTTTTAGCTGATTAGAGCCATTTTTTCTGCATTTACAGACTTTTAACCCTTTCTTTACAGTTATTTCAATATGAAACTCCGGACATTTCTCATCGCTTTCCGCTATCTGATCCTGGTGGCTGTGATGGTCGTGCTCATCGGATTTCTGATACCACAGCGATTCGTCATGCCGGTTCAAGGAGCATCAAAGGCAGATTATAATCCGGAATCGTTCTGGTTCTATCCGTGGGGACTTTCAGGCACCCACAAAGGCGTGGACATATTCGCTCCGGCCAATACGGATCTGAAGAGTTCAACTTCAGGTCTGGTTGTCTATACGGGAACCATCGGTCGCGGTGGGAACATAGTGCTGGTCCTGGGACCAAAATGGCGCTTTCACTACTACGCACATTTGAATGAGATCAACACGAAGCGCTTCAGCTGGGTACGACGCGGGGACCTGATCGGGAAAGTCGGAGACTCGGGGAATGCCGCGGGCAAACCACCACATCTGCATTATTCCATTTATACCATATTGCCATATCCATGGCGTATGGATGATTCGCCTCAAGGTTGGCGCAAGATGTTCTATTTGGATCCTACTCCACTGCTCGACGCAGCAGCTTCCTGAGTGGTGCCGCATTCGCGGAAAATTCGGACCTCACATGTACGACAGACCTCCGGGTCGAGCTGACGGTAGATCGCCGCTATCGCTTCCTTTTTGGAATGGTAGAATTTCTCCTTGCCGAAATCCTCTGCAAATCCTGAATCAACCAGAAAATCACGTGCTGTCTTCTTCAGTCCGCAGAAATACACTCCTCCGCCAAGAGCTTCACGTTCCTCCGATTCTGCAAGCAGCATTCGTGCCCCGGCCAGATCAATGAAGTTGATACCGTCACCCAGGATCAGCAAATGCTTCTTGCCATTCGACTTGAGATCATGCAGATAGTTGAGTATGCTTTCGGTCGCGCCAAAGAATACCGATCCATCAATGCGGATGATGTCCAGCTGCGGACAAGGTGTCGTTCGATAAATCTCTGTATTCCTGAATTTTCGGTTATCCGTGGCCAGATCGGGAGCGACCGCTATGATCCGAGGCTTGCTCGTCCGCTGAAGATAGAAGATCAGGGAAAGTATGACCCCGAAATAGATCGCGTATTCCAAGTCGAGGAATAAGGTACAAGCGAAGGTCACCACCAATACCAGCCACTCGTTGTTCTTCACGGAAATGACCTGTTTGATCTCTCCGAAGTCGATCAGATTGTAGGCAACCAACATGATGATCCCTGCCATGACCGGTATGGGCAAATAAGCTGTTAATGGAGCTACGAATAACAGGATGACCACTACACCGAGTGCCGATATCATGGCAGATGCAGGAGTTCTTGCCCCGGCCTGGTAATTCAACGCTGATCTGGTGAAAGATGCACCCGACATGTAATTGTTGAAGAAGCTCCCTACAATATTCGAAAGTCCTTGCGAAACGAATTCCTGATTGGAATCGAGGCGCTGCCCGCTCTTGTTGGCGATCGATCGGGCAATAGCCGCCGACTGGATCAACCCTAATAATGCCAGAGCAAGTGAATCTGTAAAGACCGATCGGATCGTGGACCCCTCAAATTCCGGTATGGCGAATGGGGGGAAACCGGACGGCATTTCTCCAACATAAACGATAGAATCTGTCATATCCTCCAGATAGAAAGCCAGAAAACTTCCAGCTATCATTGCCAGGAGCATATTGGGCCACTTAGGGAGGAATTTCTTGATGAGTATGGCAAGAAGAAGTGTAACACCCGCCACCATAAAGACGGGCCATTGGGTATTCGGTAGTTCAAACAACAGCGCCTCTATGGATTTGAAAAAACTAAGTCCCTGCTCTATATCCACACCGAGAAAATGTTTGAGCTGGCTCACCCCGATGAGAACAGCTGCTCCGGCTGTAAAACCAACCACCACAGTATTCGAAACGAAACTGAGTGCAGAACCAAGTTTCAGCATTCCCATGATCAACTGCAACACTCCGGCTATGAAGGTCATCAGTATGGCCAGTTGAATGAATGCCATGCTCCCTGGCGCTGCCATCGGTTGAATGGTAGAGAACACCACGATGGACAACGCGGTCGTTGGTCCGTTCACTGTGTGCTTGGATGAACCGAAAAGGGCTGCTACGATAGGTGAGATCACGGCCGTATACAGACCGTAGATAGGCGGCAACCCGGCGATTATGGCGAAGGCCACTCCTTGTGGAAGCACCAAAACGGCACCGGTTATTCCCGCGATTATGTCCGAACGCAGATCAGATGACCTGTAATTCGGTAGCCACCGCAGAAACGGAAAGATCAAATGAAGCTTGTTGGTCTTGTGATCCAAACTGATTCAAAATTAAGACCTTCTGTCGAAGTCACCCGTCATCGAATGTTGAATCCCTGCACTTCCCCTCAAGCCGTTGTACACGCAAATGATCAGTCTTCCCCGTTCAGGTAGAAAGTTGATTCATCAGGTCGTAAGGCCCGCTTGAACCACAATGGTCGTCTCAAGCCATCAGGACCCGGAGCCGGACGGGTCATATCCATCCATTCCTTGTACACCGCGTAGCTCTTGTCGGTATCGACGAATATGTCGCCGTACTTGTCATTCGGACCTGCTTTCTCCACTCGGACCCTCTGATGCCAGCAGTGCATACCGCTGATCGGATCCGGGTGTACCGCGTGAGTGATGTTCTGATGCACACCGCCATCGGCCCAGAAAATGCGTGCAGAGTCCTTGTCGTTACTCTTGAACGGCTCTACTCCTCGAGTGGTTTCCATTTTCCAACCGCTTCCTTCCTTTCGGATCTCTACGGTATTGGTATGCCAGCGGTTTCCGATCTTATCCTGTGGACGGCGCCAGCGGCCAATATGGTGACTACAAGCCACTACTCCCGGCTTCATTGCTTCGGTGACCCATACTTTGTCGACGAAGTAACCAATGTCGGTATTCATTTTCACCAGGTCGTCGGTTTGCAGGTCGAATTTCTCCGCATCGCTCGGGTGCATCCAGATCGGATTCCGGTTGCTGATCTCGGTAAGCCACTTCGCATTCGCCGATCTTGAGTGAATCAGAGTCGGTAAACGGAATGTAGGGACCAACACATATTCGCCGATACTTTTATCGAGCTTCTCGGGGTGAATATGGCTCTTGATATACGTAGGTGTAGTGTACTCGGGCCATCTCCAGTCTTCCATGGTCTGCGAGTAAAACTCATTCAGACGACTTGGAGTCGGGAAACCGGTATATGCCACTCCGTCCCTCTCGATACCGATCGATTCACCGTTCTTGGTGATCAAGCCGGTCTCTTTGTCGATATCCGCACCCTGAAGTTGATCCTCCGATAGTTTGTTCTTATGCTTTTCGTAGGAGGCTTTTTCTATCTCAAATGCTCCGTAGCGCTTCATGTAATCCAACGGAGTTAAATTCTCCTCCGCAGCTTTTTCCGGCAAACCCGGAACGTTCTCGAAGATGTATTGATAATACTCATCGATAGTGATCTTTTCTCCTTCGCGATAAGGCGATTTGAAGTGATCACGGATTCCCAGCGACCCGTCAGGGTCCATGCGCCAGGAAAGTTCGATCCAAAACTCGTCCTCTTCCCAAACTTCTCCGGGATTCACGTCATACGTAAACTCGAAGTCCTTTCCTTCACGACGCGCTTTCTCTCGAAGTACCGGCTGTCGGAAAGCGACCCACATACCGGAATGAGTTGCATAGCTGTTGATGTCATGACGCTCGGGTGCAAGTCCCATCGGCAGGACATAATCGGCGTAGTATGCCGTCTCATTCCACGTAGGCGTGAGGGCTATATGCATGCCTACTTTCTCTTCATCTTCGAGCGCTTCGATCCAGCTGAACCCGTCGGGATAGGTCCAGACAGGATTGAACACTCGTGTGAAATACGTGTCCATCTTGCCTCTTCCTTCTTTTAGGAAATGCGGCAACAGGAAGCTCATTTCAAAGAATGCCAAAGGGTATTCCTTCGGGAAATGAAGTTCGTTCCAGAACTTCTGAGCCGGTGGGTTGTCGAAAAATTTCGGCTTGTATTTATTCCAGGCGTTTGGAGAAGTTCCACCAACGGTTCCGACACTTCCGGTCAGCACATTCAAAAAGTGCAGGCATCGAGCTACAGCCCAACCGCCGAGGTTCCCGCTTCCTGCACTTCGCCAATTGTGTGTGGCAAATCGTTCACCTGCTTCTCCGATCTGAGTAGCGACATCAACGATCGTTTCCGGATCGATATCAGCCTCTTTCGCGGCAAACTCAGGTGTATATTCCGCATACATTTCGCGCATGCTTTCAATGAAATTCTCAAAGGTCGCTTCCTTATCCGGATGCATCTTTTGCAAATAGGCTTTCCAGTTCACCCAAGTGCGCAGGAATTTCTCGTTGTATAATCCCTTGTCGAGGATAACCTTTGCCATGGCCAGCAACACCGCCGCTTCCGATCCCGGATAGGTCGGCATCCAGTAGTTGGCCATACTTGCCGTATTCGACAAGCGCGGATCCATCACAGCCAGCTTCGCGCCCTTCATCATTCCTTCGATGATGCGCTGAGCATGTGGGTTAAAATAGTGCCCAGATTCAAGGTGTGCACTGATCAACAAAATGAACCGCGCATTCGCATGATCCGGCGATGGTCGGTCGTAACCATACCAGAGGTTATACCCAAAACGAGCTCCTGATGAACAGATATTCGTGTGGCTATTGTGCCCGTCGACGCCCCAGGCTTTCAGGACACGGTCCATGTAGCCTTCGTGACCCGGACGACCCACGTGATAAGCGATCTCATTGTGACGCTCTTCCTTGAGTGCTGTATGCATTCTCGCGGCGATGTCATTCAAAGCCTCGTCCCAGCTCACTCGCTCCCACTCCCCACTTCCACGCGGTCCTTTGCGCTTGAGTGGATACAGGATACGGTCGGGATCATGTACCTGATTTACGGTGGCGGGACCCTTGGCGCAGTTTCGTCCGCGGCTTCCCGGGTGATAAGGATTTCCTTCCACCTTTCGGATCTCATTGGTCTCCTTATCGATATAGGTCAGCAACCCACACGCTGATTCACAGTTGAAACAGGTGGTAGGTATGACCGAATAATGCTTGTGCTTCTTGCGTGGCCAACTCTTGGGATCATACTCCGTCCAGTCGTCCCAGTCTTCCGGCTTAGGGAACTTGGTAAGTTCTCCTTCTGCGGCTATTCTATCGAGCCCTGCGTCTTCGTTCTTCCCTAATTCAGGGATGATGCGGAGCTTTTCGGCGATCTTTTCTATGACTGACATATTCTCAATTTCTTTATGCTAATGCGATCCTTTGTGGTGCTTCTACCCAAACTTTCTCAGTGAACCAAAGTCCGACCAGGCACAAGACTCCGGCTGCCGGATAGAATTGTCCCTGACCTCCCAGGATGGCGGTGATCGGAAGCAAGTTTCCGATCACGACAACGCCCCACCAGAATGCATTCTTATACGTTCCTTTCACTATACTCTTCGCAACTGCTGCGGCATCGCGAGTTGGATGCGGCATGAACAGTTCGAAGCCCATCGCAACCAGATTCAGACTGATCGTTACGAGCAACATGAATTCAGCGAGAACTTCCCAATAGTGCATTCCATTGAGGAATACAGTAAGGATCATGATGACAGCTCCACCTGCCATCACACTGTGTAACAACATGTGGATGGCAAGTACCGGACTCTGCCAAAAGTCGCGTCCTTTTGCCTGAGCGAACAGGAAGGCGGTATAAACTGCAGTGCAGAGTGCGAGCACAGCACCGAGCCACATGCTCACGTCCATGAGCATCGTTGAATCAAAGTAGCGTCCTACCAGATAGGTCGTGATGAACAGACCGAAGAACGTAATGAAGTATCCCCCGCGGACGAGCCAACTCTTCCATTGTGGACGAAGCAATACGTATAAGAATCGCTTCGGTTGGTCAAGATCCATGATCAGCAGAACACCGGTTGCAGTGAGGAAGAAGATCGAGATCAAACCGATGGCGTAACTCATTTCTTCAGAAGCTCCGATTCCCACCACCCATCCGATAAGCAGGAACAAGAATGCTCCGGCTGCGATGGCCTTTGTGAGAACATAGGCCGATACTTCCCATCCCCAAAGGATGCCTTTATCCGGGCTGTCGTACACACGCTTATTCTTCTGCATGAGTACGTCGATGGATTTTGGAGTACGCTCCTTGATCTCCTCTTTGTTGCTCATTTTCATGGCCATTGATTTGAGATCAATTCCATCCACACGCTTTTCGGCATACTTGGCAAAATGACCTACACCTCTTGACTGTGAGTTCCAGAAATAACGATCCGACTTTTCCGTATTTCCCGGATTCAATGAATCAGCATCACCATTTATGTAATAAACATTCGGTTTGGTATCTTTCTCGGCCTTTCGGACCGTCACTTGCTCACGGGAGAGGAGTTGAGATATTTCCGAATCGGGATTCTCCATATCTCCTGAAATGATGGCGTGTTCAGGGCATACATTCACACAGGCAGGTTCCAGACCTACATCTATGCGGTGCGCACAGTAGTTACATTTTGCCGCAGTATTGGTGTCGGGGTCGATGTAAAGCGCATCGTAGGGACAAGCTTGCATGCACGACTTACAGCCTATGCAACGTTCATTGTCGAAATCCACGATCCCGTCTTCCCGAATAAACAATGCTTGCGTCGGACAGATATCCACACAAGGGGCATCTGTACAATGGTTGCATCGCATTACCGAGAATACCCGTCGTGTATTTGGGTAGGTTCCCTTTTCGACCTGCTTGACCCAGGTGCGGTTCACACCGATCGCGACATCGTGTTCCGACTTACAGGCAACGGTGCAGGCATGGCATCCGATGCATTTGCGGTTATCGATGACGAATCCGTATTTCATTGAGTAATTTCTAGTTCCCCCGAAATTCCATAATTAATTCCTTGAATCAATGTGATAATTCTCACAAAGTGCCATTTCGTTGATTATTTAGACGCACTCTCAATAACGCGATCTCCACGCAGAGTCCTCCCGTGAAAGTGTTAATTTAGTCGCGCAACCAACATCACTCCCTATGAAAAGATCAATCATTCTCCTCAGCATCCTCGCTTTCGTTCTTGGAGGCTGTTTTTCTGCTAAAGTTGCGGGACTTGGCAACAGCGATGTCGACCGCATGCAAACAAAATATCCGGGTCTGACCCTTGACCAACTCAAACAAGGACAATCACTGTTCGAATCCAATTGTGCTACCTGCCATCCGCTGAAGGAGCCGAAGGCGTATACCGAAGAAGCATGGGCTCAACTGGTTCCGGGTATGAGTAAGAAGGTCAATGACAATGCCTCGAACACCCTCAGTGAAAGCGATCAGGACCTCATCCTGAAATACGTGATCACGATGAAAACCAAACCTTAGAACTGTTTCGACGTTTCGTAGAACATGATCACGCTCAAGAATTTTGGGATAGCCCGAGAGATCCTGCAACAAAGAGAACTGTCTCTGGATCCAGAACCTTTGGAGATCCAAAATGTAGGAGATCTGCGCACATACCTATTCAGCAAATATGATCGATTGGCAATGGTCTCAAGCGTGGCTTTTGCAGTGAACGAAGAGTACGCCGAAGATCATGTCGAATTGCGCAATGGCGACACAATAGCCGTGATCCCACCGGTTAGCGGTGGTTGATATATTATGATCGACATCCAACTCAGATCGGAGGCACTCGATGCTCAAACTTGCCTCGATGCAGTCGCTTCAGATAAGGCGGGGGGACATGTCTTGTTCGTCGGCACTGTTCGCGACCATACACAAGGTAAGAAGGTCAACAAACTCGATTTCGAATCCTACGAGCCAATGGCCGTGAAGGAAATGCACAAGATCGCAGAGCGAGCCATGGACAAATGGCCTTTGCTTGGTATCAGCGTGCATCACCGCGTTGGTGAATTGGAAATCGGCGAGATCCCGGTCATCATAGCGGTATCCTCTGCGCATCGGAAAGAAGCCTTTGCTGCTTGCGAGTTCGTGATCGACGAATTGAAGAAGACCGTCCCCATATGGAAAAAGGAGTATTTCGACGACGGGGAAGTCTGGGTTGCAGCCCATCCTTAATAGAACGTACATGCAAACAACAGCCATAGAACTCTTCAAGCACGGTCCGGCAGCAAAAGCCTTTCGGACAGTCGAAAGAGATATTCCCGAACCTCATGCAGATGAGGTTATCATTGAGGCCGAAGGTTTTGGCCTGAACTACGCCGATGTCATGGCTCGTCTTGGATTCTATAACGATGCACCGGACATTCCTGCGGTGATCGGTTATGAAGTGGTGGGAACGGTGATCAAAGCCGGTGGACCGGATGGTGAATCATTGGTCGGAAAACGAGTGACGGCATTCACCCGATTTGGAGGATATGCCAGACATGCCATCACCACCGTGGATGCGTGTTTGGAGATCGGTGCAAATGCGGATATGGGAGAAGCAATGGCCCTTACCACCCAATATGGAACCGCCTATTACGCAGTAGAACACTGCGCACATTTGCAGGAAGGATCGACGATCATGCTGCATGCCGCAGCCGGTGGGGTCGGACTGGGTATCATCCAGCTGGCTTCATTGAGGAATGCGAACATCCTTGCCATGGCGGGTTCCGCTGAAAAATTGCAATTCCTTCGTTCGCAGGGAGTCGAAAAAGTGTTCAACTACCGCACAGCCGATTATGTCGATTGGGTCAGATCCGAGACCAACGATCGAGGTGTGGATGTGGCCTTCAATTCCGTGGGTGGACGCACGTTCAAGAAAGACCTCAAGTTACTCGATGCGGGTGGCAAACTCGTTCTCTATGGCGTTGCCGATCGAAGCTCAGGCGGCAAGGGGAATTGGGCGAACTTGGGTCTGGTCTGGAAAATGGGCCTGCTGATCCCGGTACAACTCATGATGCGCTCAGTTGGTATCATCGGCGTCAATATGCTTACGGTTGGCGATAGTCGTCCCGACATTTTACGAGGCTGTCTTGAAAAGACCGTTGAACTGTTCAACGCAGGTAGCATCAAACCGGTTGTCGACAGCATTTTCACCCCTTCTGACATTGGAGCTGCACATGCGCGATTGGAAAGCCGGGAATCGATCGGGAAGATCGTGGTGAAGTGGTAGGTGAACGGTCGTTGGCATCAACAATACTGTCCGTAGTCTTTAGGCGCAGCCGATGACTACGGACCATGCTATATCCAGGACGTAGTCACCGCTCATTGCATTCACTGAAGACTACGCCCAGTGACGGATTATTTTAGTGAAACACAAAGTAACCATTAACTGTCGCGGGTATGTACCCGTGACAATGTTTCAGTATTGCCTCATAATGTAGCTACGCGATTAATCGCGTAGCTACCCAAATACTGTCCGTAGTCTTCAGCAGACTATTCTTCAAAGGAATTCATACCACCGCGAACGTGAAAAGTATCGAACCCCATAGCTTGTGCTTCCTCCAACGCTTGAGCGCTGCGCATACCTGATTGGCAATAGAATACAATACGCACGGAGTCTGTTCGATCTTGCAAGTATTTATCCAGTTCACCCATCGGTATGTTGATCCCACCGGCATTCATACGCTCGTGTTCATCCACTTCGCGGACGTCGATAAGATCGAATGACCCCTGAGGCCATTGGCTGAGTTCCTGCCAGGTGATCTCCCGATCTATACATTGCGCCGCGTACCCTTCAATAGGAGTAAGCTCACTGATCTGTACATCGGGACGCCGGGAGTATTTGATAGATCGCATCTCTGCATCGCGCATATCGTAGACCAGCAATCGTCCGTTAAGCAGTTCACCGGTTCCCGTCAGGTATTTGATGACCTCTATTGCCTGCAACTGTCCGATCAATCCC
>VMDK01000055.1 GCA_008080835.1 Sphingobacteriia bacterium
AACTGAGCTCGAAGAAAAAGAACTGCTCGCGCGGGTAACCGAACTGGTTCGGAAATTACCACCCAAGTGTAGGCACATATTCCTGTTGAGTAGGAGTAAAGGTTATTCGAACAAACAGATCGCCGAAGAGCTAGATATCTCTGTCAAGACCGTCGAGAATCAAATGACCAAAGCTTTGAAGTTGCTTCGTGTTGGTCTTAAGACGGGTGAATGAAAAATATTTCTGCCATTGAATAGGGGTTATGGTGATCTGATGTGTACTAAGTATTGAACAAGCGTTCTTAGTATGAAATACGTCAGTGGAAATTTGATCCTTCGCTATTTGATGCATCAGTGCACAGCCAGCGAAGAGAAAGAGCTCGACAGATGGCTCGACGAAAGTTCACAGAATCAAAGCACCTTCAACCATTTGAAGCTGATCGTGAACCAAATGAATTGATTTGAACAAGGAGAATCTCATATACAAGTACCTCATGGGCTCTCTGTCTTCCGAAGAGAAGGCAATATTTGAGCAGTACATGCAGGATGATTCCTTTCAGAAGGAAGTAGAGCTGTATGCATCGATTTTCTCAGTATCAGAACAACTTGAGACCACACCTGCATTTGATCATACAAGTGCCTGGTCTCAAATGGAAGCTGAACTAGCTCCAAAGCGCACAGCGATGTGGAGTCGCCGTGCCTGGATAGGAGCTGCGGCATCAGTCGTTCTTATCATGTTGTCGTGGTTCATATTCCGTTCACCACAATCAGATCCAAATACGGGGTTGTCGCTGTTGGCGCAGGATAATGCACAAGTTCACGAGCTGAAAGATGGATCTGTGGTATATCTCCATGCAGGCTCTGAATTATCGATCAGTGAAGGCTTTGATCAAGTTGACCGCAAACTGGAACTTAACGGAACAGCATGCTTCCAAGTTGCTCCACTAAAGAATTTTCCTTTCACAGTGATCTCAGGTGAAGCGATCGTTACTGTTACCGGTACTCGATTCACTTTATCGCCTGATCAGTTACTTGTGAGCGAAGGACATGTAGAACTGAAGAATGATAACCGGGACTTCCTTGTGAATGCCGGACAAATGGTAGACTTGAATACCAATGAGACGTATTCGGAAGTAGAAGCTGAGAACGTGACTTGGATCCAAGGTGCAATGGACTTCAATAATGTGAGTCTCAAACATATTATTGAGCAAGCAGAGCAATTCTACAAAACAAAGATCCGCATCAGTGACTCCAGATTAGATGAGCGATACACGGTAACACTAGCTGGATTGACATTGGATAAGGCACTGAATGTGCTTTCCAAACTGACCAATACCAGGATCTCCAAAGATTCTCAAGGCTATATTCTTGAATAGCACTAGTTTTACGGTGTCGAATGCGCCGGATACTAGTTATATGTCTCATAATCACGTCATTCCTGTCGGAATTGCAAGCGCAATGTCCCGGGCTTGATCAGCGCCTCCGCATGCAATGCGAGGCATGTTCAGGCGTAGAATTCCTAGACAAGGTCACATCCAAAACCAATATCACATTCAGCTATTCGAACACCGATCTGGCTGAGTGGAAAATTCAGATGAATGAGCGTTCATCGGTTAGACGGATCTTGACCAAATTACTGAAGAACCGTGGTTATACATTCGAGTGTATAGGGTCAGATCAAGTTCTTATCTATCGAAATACGACCGAAAAACGTGAGTTCAGCGGCTTTGTAGTGGACGAAGCTAGCTTGACCCCACTCGAAAATGTATTGGTATACAATGCGCTCGGACAGCATACATATACCAATAGCGACGGATTCTTCTATTTGAAAGAGGCTGAGCTGGACACGTTCTACTTCTCTTATCCCGGATATCTGGAATTCGCAACAGGACTACTCGAATCCGTTTCCAATGTGATCCGTCTGAAGGAGGAAAATACGCTCGGAGAGATCAAGGTCGTTGGCCTCGATAGCGCATTATTTCGCAGTGGTCGTGGAGGTTGGCTTGTCAACCTGGACAGGTGGCGCAATTACCCTTCACTGAATGGCATGCCCGGGATCACTCATAAGATCAGTTCTCTTCCGGGTATGCAGTCTACAGTCGATGTGAACGGAGGGATCGTCGTGAGAGGCGGAGGTAAGAACGAGAACCTCGTTTTACTCGATGGCATGGAGATCTATAACCCAACACACATGTTCGGCATATTTGGATCCATTTCCGACCGGTCACTTAGCAGTGTCTCTTTCTTCAAAGGAAATGCTCCTGGTCATTATGCAGGCCGAGTGTCATCAGTGATAGATATGCGATCCAAGATCGGTGACTTTAAAAAGTGGCACGGCTCCCTTGATGTCAATCCGATCTTCGGCGAACTGTTCCTCAACGGACCGATCAAGAAAGAAAAGACCAGCATTGCCCTAAGTTTCAGGAGGTCCTTCACGGACATGTTCCCAGTATTTTACCAGCAAATTCAAGATCAGAATTCCATCGATCGCTTCCGCTACTACTTCTACGATACCAAACTGCACCTTACGCATCGTAGTTCCAAGAATGGCGCGTTGCACCTTAGCGCTTACTCCGGTGGAGATGTAGGTTACATCAATCAGCGAGACAAACTCGTTCAGGAACTTACCAAAACTGAAGCGAATAAAGACCGATTCATTCAGGCAAACAATAGCGTAATGCTGACGTGGAAGAAACGGTGGTCGTCGTCCTTCGGAACAGCCCTTGATCTTGGATTGACCAATTATCGCTTTGATTACGTGAATAGATACGATCTCAGGCTGATAGGTGACACCTTTTCCTATGATCGAGGTACTACACTGGGACACAAGAGCGAGATATTGGATTATGTGGCAGGTGTAAACGCAACGGGTCAGTTGGGAAACAAAGGAAAATGGGATGTAGGGTTGCGTTCCACGTACCGCCAATTCGATCCAAATACGTCCAACTACAGTATTCAGGAACAGGGAGTAGCCTTGTCAGACACGGCATATGGCGATGGGCAGACGGATGCCTTGGATCTGCTTGCATACGCAGAGAATTCCTGGGAGTGGGACAAGTTCCTTTTACGTTATGGCGCCAGTGTGGTCTCTTTCAGAACTGATACGACTTTTCTAAGCTTTCAACCAAGTGTATTTGCCTCATATCAACTGTCCCGGGATCTGCGGGTGAATGGTGGCTGGTCTCAAAATGTACAATACACACATGCAGTACCCAATAATACCTTTGGTATACCGATCAATGTCTGGCTACCTAGCACGAAAGCCGTTCGGCCATTGATATCCGGTCAATTTGAGGTAGGGGTACATTACTTCAATGAAGATGTGATCGACCTGCAGGTGGATGCATACCGTCGAACTATGCAAAACGCGGTCAACTACCGCTTTGGGGTATTTGATCTCATCAGTGAATGGGAAGATGCCATTTTACAAGGGAAAGGGCGCTCTATAGGACTGGAGGTCATGCTTCGCAAAGATCTGGGCAAATTGAGTGCCTGGGTAAAGTATGTCTTGAGCAAGAGCGAGCGGCAATACGACGAGGTGAACAATGGCGATTGGATCCCATTTCAATACGATCGCCGTCATGACTTCGCAACAGTTTGGAAATATGATGTAAACCCCAGATGGGTGATCGGCCTGACCTGCATCTATTCCAGCGGACACTACATTACAATACCGGATGAGCAATATCTCATTGAGATCAATGAACAACCAAGACTCATATCTCAATTCGGTAGTTTGAACAATCTCAGGATCCCTGATTACATGCGGTTCGATTTTGCAGTGGATCACAAGATCAACTCCAAGAAGTTCCGCAGCACGCTCAGTTTTAAGGTTTACAATGCGTTGAATCGCCAAAACGTCTTCTATGTGAGTTCAAGCTTGAATGCGAACGGAAGCTTCAATATTGACCCTATATCGCTCTTTCCATTACTCCCAACTGTTAACTATGCAATTCAGTTCTAAATATCTGCTCTTGCTCGTTACTAGCTGGCTGGTATGGTCTTGCAATGATGATTTCACATACACGGGATCTGAAACCGATCCATCCATCGTTTTGGAAGGTCAGGCAAGGGCAGGGGATAGCATCAAGGTGCGACTGAGTGAAAGCAAAACAGCATTTGAAAGCGACACTAAACTGATCTCAGTGGGCGGGGCCGATATCAGGGTATTTGTTAATGGTTCTCTGCGAGGATTCTTGTCCGATAGAGGAGATGGATTCTACAGCTCCGATTTCAAAGTCGACAAAGGTGACAGTCTCATACTTGCCGCTCGTCGTTCGGGTTATCGCACGGTAGAAACACAGGGTCGAATTCCCGACACAAGGGGCCTAGCTAGTATAGACACTTTAGACCTACAAGGAGACCTGCTTTCGTATCGGCTAAAAATCTCTCATAGCAACAACTTAAACGCTTATTTCTTATCAGTGAGCTCGATCAAGTACCAGTACATATTCGACGATCAAGAGCAGATAATTGACTCACTCATAGTGTCTGAATCAATTTCAATTTCTTCAACAAGTAAGATATTCTATTCAGAACGTAGCGTCATCAGAAGTCGTAATAACTTCCAGATATTTACTAACGAGTTCATGAATAGCGAGCCCTACGATCTGGATATTCTGATCGACCGTGAACAAACAGTTCCAACCGAAGAATTCAGCAAGAGTTACGGCCTTGTTTTCAATTTCAGTGCGATCGACATGGGTGAATATCGAACATTGGAGAGCATTCTGGTCAACAACGAGATCTTCGGAGGGCCTTTTGGTAACAAGAACAATGTGATCGACAATATCGAAGGAGGGTACGGTATCATGCATTACAACAACACATCTTCAGATACATTGATGTTCGCAGAATGAGTTTAGGTCACATCGCGCTCAACGAAGTGCACCCCACGTGCTTTTAGTCGCTCGAGTATAGGTAGATATATGTCCGGAGTAACAGGTAAAATGCATCCTGTTCTTTCGATCATGCCCTCGGAGAGGAGTTGGACTCCAAAAGCCAGCGGCAAGCCTACCGTTTTCGACATAGCGGTAGAGCGTGGATCTTCGCCCTCCAGAACAAATGATGCATGTCGTTCATGCTGTTTCCCAGTTTCGTCGGCATAGATGAGCTTGTGCCACATCACTATCATATCCCGATCCTGCGAGGCCAGAGACCATTTTTTACTCAAAATGGCAAGGAGAGCTTGCGCCGGTGTGCCTGAGTTCAATCCGATAAGTACATCTGAGAAAAGATCCAGATACTCCAGTTTCTCCCACAATGAAACGTCATCCTGTTGGATATTAAGGTATTGTCTCAGTTTCAACTCCACAGAATCAGTCTCGTGATAGGCAAGGAAGGTGTTGATGAACTGTCGGTGAGTCATACTTTCCATATGAGGCAGCTCATAGCTATCGTCGGTTGCCCCTAATTGCACGAATACATCCCAGGCTCTGCAAAATCCAGGCCTCCTGAGCGTTCCGCGGAACATGGTTTCCACGTCTTCCAGGCCGTAGATCTCCCTGTACTTCAGTGAATCTCTGTTCGCATAGCCTTCGAACTTGCCGTATCCTTCGATATCAATGATCTCGGTACGTCGAAAGAGCTTGTGGTAAGGAATGAACTTATATCGCCCTTCCTGAATGAACTTCACTGCTCCACCCTGACCTGCAAGCACCACATTCCGAGGGTTCCATGTGAACTTATAGCCCCATGGGTTGGTGTCTGATTCAGGTGCGATCAAGCCCCCCGTAAAGCTTTCAAACTGCTTTATCTCGCCACCCTGACTTCTGATCCGGTCGAGCATTTCCATAGCCGACAAATGGTCGATTCCCGGATCCAGTCCCAATTCACTGAGCACAGTTACACCGGCATTTAGCGCTGCTTCGTGCAGGGATTTGATCTCATCGCTGAGATAGCTCGCTGTGGCAACGTGGATGCCCAATTCCACACAAGTCTTTATCACGTTGATGTGAAGGTGTGCAGGGAGCATGGAAACGACGATGTCAAATGGCTTTAGAAGATCAGCCCTATCTTCGGCTTCAACCATGTTGGAAACAAAGGTGGATACCGGGATCTCAGCTTGCAATTCGACCAAACGTTGCTGGTCAATGTCTGTGACTTCCAGTGTCACATGATCACTCTGTTCAGCGTAGTTCGCTAGTTCTTTGATGAGATGATGAGCCGAGCGTCCCGCTCCAATGATCAATATGCGCTTCTTCGTTGCCATGTTTACCGGTTCCGAAAGTATAATAAACACAGAGAACTACTGACATGAATCTTGTATTTTCGGATGGATGGAAATCAAGAGGGAATCCGTGTTAGAGGTCTATGAGGATCAGGAGTCGATGAGTCCACAGATCGTCGACCTTATTGATCATGCAAAGCGAGCCATGTCCAGAGCTTATGCGCCATACAGTCAATTCAAAGTTGGAGCTGCCTTGCTCACAGATAATGGTCGGATCATAGAGGGGAATAACCAGGAAAATGCCGCATATCCAAGTGGACTCTGTGCAGAGCGTGTTGCGTTATTCCACGCCGGAAGTCAGTATCCCGGCGAGCTTATCCGAGCACTGGCTATCACGGTAAATGCAGAAGGGGAGTTGCAACCTTTGGAAGACCTGGTTTCCCCTTGTGGAGCTTGTCTACAAGTGATTTCCGAGACTGAGAATCGTCAAGAGTCAGCGATCGACATCTATATCGCCACCAGGCACCACGTATATCACGCGAAAGGAGTGGCGCATTTCCTGCCATTCCAGTTCAACACAAAGTTATAAGGGTCACATTCGTTCGGGCACGGAGATGCCTAGCAGTCTCAAAGACTTTTCAATCAGCTCACTGCTCACCATGGTCAGAGTAAGTCGGAGGTTTCTCTGATTCTCATCGGTCTCTTTCAGGATGGGGTGTGCATTGTAGAAGCCGTTGTATGTTTTGGCAAGTTCATACACATATTGGCAGATCAGAGAAGGATTCATGGATTCAGCTGCTTCAGCAGTACGCTCTGCAAAGGAATAGAACAACTGAATGAGCGAACGTTCCAGATCATTGAGCTCCACTTCCCCAATAAAGGTCCGTTCCTCAATTCCTCCGGCGCGGAGTACGGATTTGCAGCGCGCATATGTGTATTGGATGAACGTGGCGGTATTTCCTTGAAGGTCAATAGACTCCTCAGGATTGAAAAGCATACGTTTGGCCGCATCCACTCGAAGCAAGTAATATTTCAATGCTCCAAGTCCGATAGTGTCATAGAGGTCAACTAATTCGACACTATCCATGCCTTCGGTCTTTCCAAGCTCTCCGGTTCGCTGCTTCGCGGTGTTGATCATTTCATCCATGAGATCATCGGCATCCACGACAGTGCCTTCCCGACTCTTCATTTTGCCTTCGGGCAGATCGACCATGCCATAGCTCAGATGGAAGATCCCATCTGCATAAGGTTTACCCAACTTCTGAGCGATGAGTTTCAGCACTTTGAAGTGGTAATCTTGTTCGTTCCCGACCACATAGACGGATTTGTCCGTATGGTGTTGGTTGTACTTGATCTCAGCCGTTCCGATATCCTGCGTCATGTACACCGAAGTGCCATCAGCACGGAGTAGGAGCTTTTCGTCCAATCCATCCGGCTCAAGATCGACCCAAACACTTCCGTCGTCTTTTCTGAAGAAGACTCCATCATGGAGTCCTTGCTCGACGATATCTTTTCCAAGAAGATAGGTTTCGGATTCATAGTACATCTGATCGAACTTGACCCCAAGTCGATCGTAAGTGACTTCGAATCCATCATATACCCACGAATTCATCTTTTGCCAAAGAGCGTAGACCTCTGCATCCTTTTGTTCCCATTTGAGCAGCATGGCACGTGCTGCGTTCATCAGCTCAGATGTATTCTCCGCTTCTTCCTTGGTCATTCCGGAAGCCATCAACTGCTCCAGCTCAGCTCGATATTCTTTGTCGAATCGCACGTAATACGACCCCACAAAGTGATCGCCTTTCATACCGGTGCTTTCTGGAGTTTCTCCATTGCCGAATCGCTGCCATGCCAGCATCGATTTGCATATGTGTATGCCCCGATCATTGACGAGGTTGGCTTTGACGACCTCCCAACCATCATGTTCCAGCAGATTGCTCACCGCATATCCAAGCAGATTGTTACGGATATGTCCTAAATGAAGAGGCTTGTTGGTGTTAGGAGAGGAGTATTCCACCATCACCTTGCCCTTGTCCTTTCCTCGACCATACGCTTCAATATCCTTCAGCGCATTGAGTGTATCGATCCAGGTTCCGTCGGAAACATTGATATTCAGAAAGCCCTTGATCACGTTGTATGATCCGACTTCGTCAAATTGCAGGATGTGATCTCCGAGAACCTGAGCAGTGTCTTCAGGTTTCATCATGGTTTGCTTCAGGTACGGAAAGACCACAAACGTGTAGTCACCTTCAAATTCTTTGCGCGTTTTGTCTAATTTGATCGTTTCCGGTTCGATCTCTACCTGGAACAAAGAATGAAATGCTCCGGAGAGGTGATGTTGAAGGTCGACGATGATATCGGACATGTCTGGTCGTTTTGGAGTTTAGTCGTTCTGTACTTTCAATTCGTTTTCACCGGAGGTTCATTACCCGGGATCCATTTGATCGTACACCCAACGGCCGGAATTTCCTGAAAATCCACTTCCAATCCATCCAAGGCAGCTTCAATGGCATCCTCCAAATAAACACGTGTGACCATGTGCTCATTTTCCCATGAATCATCGATGGCCCCTCGATAGACTAGTACCCTTTTTGAATTGAACAAAAACGCCTCCGGTGTGCGTGTAGCACCAAGTTCTTTGACCAGCTGCTGCTCTTCGTCGTGCAGATACACAAAAGTGTTCCCCAAATTCTCAGCGAGTTTCACCATATTCTCGAACGAATCCTCAGGGTACTGAGAAGCGTCGTTCGCATTCACGGTCAAAATACCCAGATTGTCCTCTTCATACCGGTTGTACAGCTTTGTGATGCGATTCCAATATGCCCGACTATACGGACAATGATTACATGTCACAATGATCAAAAGAGCCGTGCGATCTGCATAGGTGTATTTGTTGTAGAATTCACCGTCGGTTCCTTTGAGGTTGAAGTCGACTAATTTGTCTCCGATCTCCATATCTGTTACGCTAAGCTATAACGCAAATATGGCAGCTTTTTGCAGAGCTCCCTTATAAATCCAAGACTAGTTTTCGTCATTCTCTCCAATGAGCGAATTTGAACTGTGGGATATTGAGTGCATTTGACGGCAAACCCAACAGGTCTCTTGATGTAAGCTGCATACTTTCGTCATAGAATAACACGATCACAGGAGCTTCTTCCAGAACGAGATCATCCATTTTTCGATAGAGCTCGAGTCTCTCCTCTGCATTAGAGCTCAAGAGTGAACGGTCATATAAACTGTCGAAAGCAATATTGGAATAACGCGTATAATTTGGCCCACCCGGACTGAAATTCTCAGAATAGAAACAGCTGAGGTAGTTCTCCGCATCCGGGTAGTCCGCGATCCAACTTGCCCTAAAAAACGAGAGATCGCCTTGCATTTTCTGTTCCTTGAGTCTGGAAGCGGGTATGACATCGATCTCGCATCCAACACCAACATCCTTGAATGCTTGTTGGATGAAAATGCACAGATCGAGATAGTCCTTCGTCGTTGTCAATTTGAGCTCAGTTCCTGAATAACCCAATGAGTCAATGATCTCTTGTGCATTGGTCCGGTCATAACTGAACCCGCTTGACCGGTCGTGACCTGTTCCGGGCAATCCATATGGGATAAAGCCCCCATTTGCGGCACGACCTACATTGTTGCGCAGGTGATGGATCATCTTATTGCGATCTATGGCCATGTTGAGAGCTCGTCGAAACACTTTATTCGAGAGGGCTGTAGTATTGGCAAGTTCTCCAACGTTTATCGCCAAATACTCCGTATTCAAAACCGGTCCTTTGCGCAGCGTGAAGTCTTCCTTGTACACCGCTTGGAGATTCCCGTCGGAGGTGAGCAACTCGTCTTTGATGCTGCTGTGTATCCCATTGTAGAAGTCGAGTTCCCCTTTCAGGAAATTCAGCAATGCCATTTGCTTGTTGACGACGAATGAAATGGCCAACCCGTCATTCAGGGGTAGTGATATTCCATTTTGTGATTCGAAATAATCTTGGTTCTTCTCAAGTATCAGCTTTACATCTTCCTCCCAGTACTTGAAGCGGTAAGGGCCCGTGCCTACAGGGTTTCTGGAGAACTCGCGACCATACTTGTCAATTGCTTCGTGGGGCACAACCATGCAATACGGCATACTGAGCAGACTCACGAATGGGGCAAATGGGCGTACCAACCTTATCTGGAGTGTGGAATCATCCAGTGCCACAAATCCGTTCTCCGAGATCTTATCGTTGAAGATCCAGGCACCGGGTGAGGCCGTAGCCGGGTCCATGACCCGCTGAAAGCTATACACAAAGTCATGAGCTGTCACGATCCGCGACTCATCCGGCTTAAAGCAAGAACTGAGATGGAAATGCACATTTTGTCTAAGGTGGAATGTGAATAGTCGTCCCGAATCACTCATTTCCCAGCTATGAGCGATCGCAGGTACGGGGTTCAGGTTGGAGTCCAACTGCACCAAACCGTTAAAGAGCTGAATTACAGCCCATATGTTGTCTTGATTGCTGGCAAAAGCAGGGTCTAGAGATGTAATGTTATTCGATGCATTGTAGCGAATGAATTTTTGATCGGAAGAACGACCGGAATCAGAGCAGGATATCAACACTAAAGCAATGTGAATAAGTACTATTACCCTGTTCATTTCTCCAAGACGAATAACTGTAGATTTGAGGATTCCTTGTTTTTTCAGCCTCAGGCAAAAGTATGGCATTTGGTACATTCATGCCTTTGTTTTGAGCCGGAATGAAGGCCAGCAGGTTTTAACCGTTTATGGCCGTAGAATGTACTTGACAAGGAAACGAAACTTAGATCCGAAATAAAGAATGACTAAAGTAATTAGCATAGCAAACCAAAAAGGTGGAGTGGGAAAGACCACGACCGCGATCAACCTGGCCTATAGCTTAGCCGTACTCGAGCATCGGGTGTTGCTGATCGATGCGGACCCGCAGGCGAATTCGACCTCCGGATATGGTATTGATCCAAAAAATGTTCGTATGGGATTATACGAGGCATTGGTGCAGGACGTGAATCCACAGGATTGCATTATGGAGACCATGAGTTCATACCTCAAAGTGTTTCCTTCAAATATCGACCTGGTAGGAGCGGAGATCGAAATGATCGACTTGCCGAACAGAGAGCGTCTGATGCAAAGACTGATCGGAAAGGTGGCAGATGATTACGATTTTGTTCTGATAGATTGCTCTCCATCACTCGGATTGATCACGACCAATGCACTATCGGCTTCGGATTCTGTGATCATTCCTGTCCAATGCGAGTACTTTGCATTGGAAGGTTTGGGCAAATTACTCAATACGGTCAAGATTATACAGCGCAGCATCAACCCAAAACTGGAGATCGAGGGATTGCTTCTCACTATGTACGATAGCAGACTCCGATTGTCGAATCAAGTTGTAGACGAAGTAAAACTTCATTTCCAGGAACTGGTATTCGACACCATTATTCAACGAAACACCCGCCTGAGCGAAGCGCCAAGCTTTGGATTACCCGTTCTCGAGCACGATGCTACTGCCAGGGGAAGCATCAATTACCTGAACCTGGCCAGGGAGATCCTGCAAAAGAATGGCATGACCAAGCTTGCTAAGGAAGAAAAAATGATAGGATAGAGGGGAGATATGGCTAAAAGAAATGCATTAGGAAAAGGTTTGGGGGCACTCCTGGAAAATGCCGATACGGATATCACTTCGGGAAGCAAACATCGCTCACCCAATTCCGTGGCGTTGATCCCGATAAACAGCGTGATCGCCAACCCATTCCAGCCAAGAACGGAATTTGAGCAACAGGCTCTGGATGAATTGTCCGAATCGATACAGGTTCACGGTATCATTCAGCCGATCACCGTTCGAAAGATCGGTGTCGATAAATTCGAGCTGATCAGTGGAGAACGACGCACGCGTGCAGCTATCCTTGCCGGATTGTCTGAGATCCCGGCTTACATTCGGCTTGCCAATGACCAGGAAATGCTGGAAATGGCGCTCATCGAGAATATACAACGCGAGGATCTCAATGCGATCGAAGTAAGCTTGAGCTACCAACGACTGCTTGAAGAATGCGGCTTGAAGCAGGAAGAGCTCGGTCAGCGAGTTGGGAAAAAACGTTCAACTGTCAATAATTACCTGCGTTTACTCAAACTT
>VMDK01000053.1 GCA_008080835.1 Sphingobacteriia bacterium
GCTCGCGGCCAGGAAGTTGTTGTGATAGAAAACAGAAGGTCCTCCATATAAGAAGTTCATTCCGGATTGGTTGCTCACACCTGCTTTCCCCGCTGCGGCAAAGTTGTTAATGATATGGTTTGTGTCCGGAGCTGAGTTTTCAGCAAACCAGATGTAGATAGCGTGTGCGCTGGAAGACCCCGTAGAACAGATGAACTTATTATCTATCAAGTCGATTCCACCATCACAGTAGTACGAGTAGAATCCATACTGTGACCTCGGTGAACCCGATAGCATTACGTCGCAATTGGTCAGGTTCAATCCCTGATCACAATAGCGAGTAAAGAAGCCATACTGTGTAGATGTACCCTGATTGATAGTCACATCACAGTCTTGAACATTTACTCCTCCATCGCAGTAATACAAGTAGATGCCATAGCGTGATGATGAACCTGTTGTGCTCATGGTCACATCGCAATTGTTCAATGAAATTGTGTCTGCGTATCGGAAGTAGAAACCATACCCATATTGATCCGTAGCAGTACAATTCGTAAAGGATATATTCTTGTGCTCGGAGCTGTATGTTGTCGAACCGTAAATGTAGCATGCAAAGGACCCCTGCTCAAATGAGCAATTGTTAAAGTTGAGGTTCTCTACTCTGTTGTATTCCGGAGAAGCGTCGTCACCGTAGTACATCCTTACGATCGAAGCATAGTCGCTTGTTGTAGTCGTTCCATGCGACTTCAGCGTACAATTCTTCACAGTGATATTATGTACGTAGTCGGCCAAAGTTGGACGATACGATTGGAGAACACCACCATAAGTCGTGCTCGTACCATTGTTGGTCATATTGATTCCATCAAAGGTGACGTTGCTTATCCCTCTGAGCTGACAAACGTAATTCAGAGTAGAAGATGCAGGGACTGCATATTCTATGGTTACAGGGTTTGTATTGCTGGCATCTGCCTGGAAGGTGATGCTATTCGTCGGGCTTGCACCTCGAACAGGGTTCAAAACAAGCTGTTCAGTATAGGTTCCTTCTTTCACATTGAATACTACTGGTCCACAGAGACCTCGCTGTTCAATGAAATCAGCTGCATCACCGAACGAGCTGAAGTCACCACCGCTCATTGCAATCGTGAATGTGCCGCTTGTGCCTCGACCGACAGAACCGGATGCTGAATCGTTCAAGCTATTCAAGTCAGTATTACTATTCGGACCAGAGGTCCATGCAACGACGCTGACCGGACCAGTTCCCGTAGGAGCACTGAATGTGCCGATCGTAGCCATTTCGGAATTACCGGGTGTGAGACCACTTCCTGAATGAGACCACGAGTATGGCGTCTGCACTACACCGTCCACCATCCAATTGATTGTCACAGAACCTAGATTCTGAAGTCCGAAATTCTTAATTGTAACGATGGCGGTATTGGTAGTACAGATCACTTCCGGACCATCGATGGAAGTTACTCCAGCATCATGGTCTAGTGCCGTGTATTCGTCGGCTCCAATGGACGGGTTGCTTGCTCTTCTGGATTGACCATCGATATCCATTGTAACGGAAGTCAGACTTGTGCCCGCTGAATCCGGAGCTGATGCAGTAGCATGAAGATCCGTCGCGCTGTAGAATCCTGGATCTGCATTTATACTATTTCCATCCAAACTTCGAGCTGCAGAATATGCGCTCAGGGAAGAATACGAAGATCCTGAGTAGATAAAGCTCCCGGTCGTATTTCCGTAGATATCATTATAATCACTTGCAATGTAGTTGTAAGTGGTACTATAGTGATACAAGGCATATCCTCCTCCTGCATTGACGAAAATGTTGTTCTTCACTTCATTTCCGGAATACGACGAGCTGTTGTAGTAAAAGCTCCCTGCGCTATAACTTGTGGAAGTTGAAGAAGAATGAATTCGAACTGAGTTATTATATATGTGCTGATTTCTGCTGTAACCAGATCGGATACCTGCATAAATGTAAGTAGATCCATTACCCACGGAAATGAAGTTGTTCTTTATCAAGGCAGGTGATGAAGTCGACGTACCATAACAGTAGTACATCAAGAGTCCATATCTACCACCATTTGGCATTTCCAATCGGTTGTCGGATACTAGGTTCGTTCCGTCGCAGTAGTACATGTATATTCCATAATACCCGCTACTATTGGTTTGAATCGTATTTCCAACCACTTGTACTCGATCCTGATATCTCAGGTTCATGCCATAGTATCCTACGTTGGTGATCATGTTGTTGTAGATCATCCAGTCCTGATCAGTGTAAGATGACGAGCTGTTATAGGCATAGATTCCATAATAGCAATCACGGATGGTGTTCCCATCTATTCGGATACTGTCGCAATTTGAATTGCTGTTCAAGTACACTCCTCTGGAGTTACCTGAAGTACTTCCGTTTGATGTGATCGTTCCATTTTTAACGGAAAGTGCATTACATGTGCCTCCGAACATGACGCCGGTTGCATAACTAGCTCCTTTATTCATCACATCGATCCCATCAAAGACGATATAAGACGCATCCTCGAATCCAAGTGCATGATAGTCAGAAGATGACGTACCATCATATCGAATCTGAGGATTTGCTGTGTTCGAACTTGCACTTCTGAACGTGACCATTCTTGATGCCGAAGCTCCCAGAACTGATGGTACATTAACCTGTTCCATATAGGTCCCTTCTGCCACATCAAAGATTACAGGTGCACTGATCCCGGCACAGTTAAGTGCTTCTATGGCTTCTCCAAATGAACCGTAATCACCAGATGTTCCACCGATCGTGTACGTTCCGGCCATTGGAATTCCGAATGCCTGCGCAGCAGACGTATCGTTGCTCGGAGCTCCATCAGTGGAGCTGTTAGGAGCGGAAGTCCAGGCTCGGATCGAACCACAACCGGCAGTGTGACTGAACGTGGTTCCAAATGTGAACGAAGCAGTGTCACAGTTTCCAAGTGCAGTCGTAAATGTCACGCTTTGTGTAACAGGTGTGTTGTTACCGACCTGATATGTCACGTTGGCCGACGTAACGCTCGTTTGTCCGAAGTTCTTGATAAGCACCGTCACGGTTTGAGAACCGCTGGTAACGATCCCCATGGGACTCAGTACTTCCGTCACCCCGATATCAAGGTTCGCTGTAGGGACCTCATCCGCTCCAATATGTGGTGGTGTAGCTCGATTTTGGTCATCAATGTCCTTTGGAACCGAGCTCAAGGTGGTTCCTCTTGCAAAACACGCATCGCTTAAGTGGCGATCATTCGTGCTTACGAATGGAGGTTGTACAATCACAGAATTGTTGTCGCCATCGGAGCTATATGTATTCAGAGCAGAGGCAGTTCGACCGCTTCCGGAATATATTATATACGATCCATTGGGATTGTAATATGCGTTGTAATCATTGTACCTGTCTGAGCTCGCAGAAGGCGAATAGTTGTTGTAATATGCATAGGAACCCGATCCAGCCCCTGAACTCATGACAGCAAATATGTTGTTCTTGATATCGAAGAAATTACAACCATAAATATAGCTTCCGTATGTAGTCCCAGAGTACGATCCTTCTACAGTAAACGTATTGTGAAATACCCTCCAATTGTCAGAGTACATCATGTAAAACCCGTACAACATACTAGATGTATATTTATAGTTACCGGAGATCATATTGTTGGCGATCAAACCAGGTGACCCGCTACTGTTGTCTGAGTAATAGACATACATCCCATATCGTCCAGGATTCCTCAGATCATTCCCTACAATATTAGATGTCTCTGAACCGCTCGTGCTTCCATAATGGAGATTATACACTAGGATCGGATAGGCTGCAGTGTAGGTTGAGTTAGCCATGTCGATCATGTTATTCATGAGATTGATCGTCTTGCAGTAGTAAGTATATATCCCTGCATAGTAGTTCGGATACATGGTACAGTTACTCACTGTAATGTTTTCATGTGAACCACCGGTACCACTTTGTCCGTATATGTAACATCCGGCATATCCCCCATTGATGGTGCAACTGTCTATGGTCACATTTTTCACCGTTCCTCCGGTGGAGTAGCTTGTCTCGCTCTCCGAGAACACAACCCCATTATAGCTAGAGCTATTGGATTTAGGCAGGTTGATTATACAATTGACCAGCTTACAGCCGTCTGTGGCACTTCCGGCAAAGGACGCACCCCAGCCATAGTTTCCGCTCACTTCAATTGCAAAGTCGCGCACAATGACGTGTGCACTATTACTGAAGAAAACAGCCGGTCGCGATGCCGATGATGATGTTACATTGGTCTTGATCAATGACGAATTGTGTCCCGACCCTTTTATTGTCACAGTATTAGTCGTTGATGTTCCTGGGATGACACCCGATATCACAACTTGAGAAGTGATCGTGTCCGGTGCAACATTCAATGTGACCGGTCCGGCCACACCGATGCAAGAAAGCGCTGTCAAAGCTTCCGAAATGCTGGCAAAATCAGCGGTCGTACCTCCTACAGAATAAGATCCGGACAAACCAATACCAAAACTCGTTTTCAATGAGTCATTGGTCGTATTCGCATCCGTATTGCTGTTCGGCGAACTCGTCCAGACTTTAAAATCTGTACAACCTGTAGGGGCCGTTATTCCTGTCGACATGGTCAACGTCGTTTCAGCACATGGTGCCAGAGAGGATGAAAGGTTGAATGTTTGGGTAACCGGTGTTGCGGATCCCAATTGATACCCAACCGTGACCGAATTGATCGCGTTTCCTCCATAGTTCTTTATTTTGACTTGCACGCTGAGAGACCCGGCGCTGATCGGAGGTGCAGGTGAAACGAGCTCCACAATTCCTGCATCATTGTTCACACTTGGAGCCTCATAGGCACCAATATCAGGTGGGTTATTACGCGTTGTACCGTCGATATCTGTTCCTACAGTCGAGGTCAAATTGGTACCGTTCACACAACCGTCCGTGATATCTAGGTCAGTCAGGCTGTTCCAGCCTTGGTGAACGCTCATGGAAGTCGAGCTATACGTCGAGCTTCCGGCAATGTAGATCGTTCCCGATCCACTCCAATTGTAGAAGTTGTTGTATGACTCGTTACTCGTACTTGACGACAAATAAATGAGGTAGTTACCAGATGAAATCAATGTATTGTTCTGAACATCCACGTATGTGCCCGGAGCGTAAATACATGCACCAGAAGTCGATGTATATGACTGATTCTGAGCAAAGGTGTTATGATAAACCTTCCATCGATCTGAACTGGACATATATAATACATAAGGTGAAGTACTTCTGAAATCCCCATGGACGACGTTGTTGTATATCTCACTTCTCGCCGTGGAAGAATATCCATCCACACTGAATAGATACATGGCTGCATCCTGATTCTTCTTGAACAAGTTCCCAATGATCCTGTGTGGTTTGGTCGAACTTGATGAGATACCATATCGCAAGTACACCGCTTCCCCATATAGATATGCGGTCTTAGGTTCGAATACGTTTTGGAGTATCTGAACGGACGCAAAGTAATACAGGTAAATACCTTGATTATAATAGTTCTTGATCGTGCTATTACTCAATACCAGATCACGAATCCTGTAAGAAGAAGAAGCCGACCCATAATAGATCCCATAGGAACCGTTATTCAGCTGACAGCTATCAACAGTCAATCGCTCCGAATATCCATTCAATCTCATGACTGCGTAGCTACTCGATGTAGAGTTGATATTCGGACCGTTCAAAATACAGTTACGGAACGAGCAATCGTCCGAACCGGAGCCCGAACCAGTCAACTCCACAGCTTCATAGCTGGAATTTGAAATGGTGAGATCCCTGAACGTCACTCGGTCACCTCCGTTCAATCGGATGGCTCCTGAACTACTGGTCGACGAAATCGTGGTGCTCGATGTTCCGGCACCTCTGAAAACTACGTCGTAACTACCACTGCCTGAAAAGGCGTTGATAGATACACCACCGGAATGCGTTCCCGATGCCATGATGAATGTAACATTGCCGTTCACACCATTTGAATTCAGTGCCGATACAGCTGCACTAAATGAGGTGTAATTGGTACTCCCGCTACCCGATGGATCAATGGTATACGTACCACTGAGTTGAGCCATCGAAAGGCTTGCGGAAAAGAGAATTGCCAACAGGGTCAGAAATGAATTTCTTACTCTAAGTTTCATAGATGTTTTAATTAGGTTTTGAACGATCAGGACAAGCCCGATTGCGACTATAAATTCTAAAAAACGATCAGCGAAAAATGCCGGCAGACGAAACGAGGGCGACCGCCCTCATCCAAAATTTGAAAAGAAAAATCTTAGTGTAATTATTCTATCAATAGGTCTTCGTTTTGCTGTTTATTAATCACTAATACGTCGCTAATATATCATAATTGTATCATAATCCACATTGTGGGCAAACAATTTGACAAATCCACCCAACGATTTATCGCTGCCACTCGTATATCCTTTCCTTTTGTCCGGAATGCATGAGTTATCTTTGTGACAATGAAAAAAATCGGTATCGCCATTGCCCTTCTGGGCGCTATATTACTGGGGTTTTACCTGAATAAAGCATCCGACGAATCGGACTCTACATTAGACCCGGACTCCGTCGAATTCGCCATTGAAGATCCGAACGAAGTGACTGCCATATTCATGGCCAACAAAAAGGGGGATTACATTCATCTGACGAAAATTTCACCACAGAGCTGGGTCGTGAATGACACCCTTCCTGCCTGGCAAAAACAAGTCGATATTCTGCTTCGTGAAACCATGCCCAAAATTTCCGTGAAAGGGGTTGTTCACGAGAACGCTCGAACCAATGTGATCAACCGAATGGCATCCCTAGGGATCAAAGTGGAGATCTTCACTGACAATGCTGAAAAGCCATCCAAGTTATATTTTGTTGGAGGCACGACACCTGACCAATTAGGAACCTACTTTTGGATGGAAGGTGCTCGGGATCCAATGATCCTGGACTTGCCCGGAATGGATGGATTCGTCAATACCAGATACAACCTCAACCTCGACGATTGGATCAGTCGAAATGTGATCCGTGCGAAGAAAGATGAGATCGCTTCCATCTCCCTACAATATCCTATGGAGCCGGAGAAATCTTTCACTATTCAAGTGGAAGGGGCCCAGGCTTCCATTGAAGGGGACAATCCAAACAATTTGAGCATCAATCAAGGTGCACTAAGGAGCTATCTCAATTTGTTCGGAATGCTCAACTACGAAAGCTTTGATGACCGACCGCAACATGAAGCAGATAGCATCTTGGCTCAAGAACCAATGTACATTTTAAGTGTAAGCAAAAAGGACGGAGATTCAGACACACTTACTTTCTACCCAAAAGGAAGTTTCGAAGGCATGCGTGGCTTGTATGATCGGGAAGGCAATCGTCTGGCGTACGATCCCGAACGATATTTCGCAAAATGGTCGGATCTCGATCGCTTGCTCGTCGTTCAGGATTATACCTTCCGAAAAGTGCTCGTTACTTACCAAGACTTCCTGAACCGACTATGACGACCAACTGGATACTCGCAGGTCTGGGCTGGATGGCCGGCGGACCGGTCGGTGCACTCATCGGATTTGCCCTTGGCACGGTGATTGACAATTCGGGCGACGGTGCATTCGCTAAAAAATCCGGCAGAAGGACGTTTCGCCGAGAAGATGTCCTGACCGATGATCTTTCAACCGTGCTTCTCGTTCTCACAGCCGCACTCATGAAAGCCGATGGCTCCCCTAAAAAGGCGGAGCTTGAATACGTCAAAGAGTATTTCAAGCGACAATTCGGTGTGGAAGCCACTAAAAAGCACATGCTCGTCCTTCGAAATCTCCTCAAGAAACCGATATCCGTCCGACAAGTAAGCATGCAGATCGCTCAACACATGGCACATCCACAGCGATTGCAACTTTTACACTACCTCTTTGGGATTGCCAACGCCGATGGGCATATCCACAAAGCAGAAGAACGTCTGCTCCATACCATAGCCGGGTACTTCCGCGTGAGTAGCGCTGACTTCACTCGTATTGCTTCGTTCTACATCAAAAAGAGTCCGGGATACGACGCATTCAGCATACTCGGTGTGAGTCGTTCCGCAACACCCGAAGAGATCAAAAAGGCGTATCGCAACCTCGCCGGGAAGTATCACCCCGACCGCGTAGCACATCAGGGCGAAACACACCGCAAGGCAGCCGAGGAAAAGTTCAAGAATATCCAGAAGGCGTATGAGGAGGTGAAGAGGCAAAGGGGGATGAGGTGATAGGTTTTAGGAGGAAGGGGATAGGGTTCGATACTACGCGTTAAGTATAGCAGCCCCTGAGTCTGTCGAAGGGATGCGATTCGGAACGATCAAACGGGTCTTCGGCAGGCTCAGACACCGTTATTTTCGAACCATAGGCACAAATAGCTCGCGCCCATATATCAGGGCAGATGTTATCTGCCCCGGTGGATCAACGGATATTCATTACAATGCTTCCGACACTCACTTTTTTCAACCGTGAACAGACAGCACTTGCCTGGATCTATCGGGGCAGATATCATCTGCCCCGCTGAATGAAAGGACGTTCATTTATAATTCTCCCGACGTTCGATTTTTCCAACCATGAACAAAAACACCAGCTTAGATCATTAGGGGCAGATATCATCTGCCCCGTTGGATGAACAGACATTTCATTCCAATCCTCCCGACGATCGATTTTTCTAACCATGAACAAAAACACCAGCTTAGATCATTAGGGGTAGATAACATCTACCCCGTTAAACGACCGATTCTAATATTTCTCCTTGAATGCTGGTAGGCTAAGGGCATGCCCTTAGCCTACTGACCGACAAGGTCCTACAATTCCATCTTTATATCCAGCACCATCAGCTGTAGAGAACTACGGCCGTTGAAATGGTTGATGTCGATGTGATACGCGATGCTCATCGGAGTGCCTTTGTGGATGTGATCGAAGAGGTGTCCGAAACCGAATGCTACGGCACCGATCACCGTTTTTGAGGCAGAGTCGATCAGGTTCATCCGCACATGTTCATGGTCCTTGCCCATAGTTCGGGATTCTCCGGTATCGATCACACCATGTGAGAGGAAGATCGGCTGTAGGTTATCCGGGCCGAATGGAGCGAACTTCTGCAAGTTTTGATACAACTTCTCATTGACCCAATGCAACGGGATCTCGGCGTCATAGTAGATCTTCGGCACCAGATCATCCCGAGTCAGTTTTAACCTTGACGCTTCTTCGAAAGCCGACTTGAACCCGGCGAGTTGATCAGGGCGCATGCGCATTCCTGCGGCATATTTATGTCCGCCGTACTGCTCCAAAAACTGACTGCATTTGGTCAGTGCTTCATGAATATCGAAGTTCTCTACGGAACGTGCCGAACCTACGATTTGATCCCCTGCTCCGGTTAAAACGATGGTAGGTTTATAGTGCTTCTCCAGCAAGCGACTTGCTACGATCCCGACCACCCCTTTATGCCAGGTTGGGTCGTACACCACGGTGGAGAACGCTTGCGCAAAGTCTGGATCAGACTCCACCTGAGCCAAGGCCTCTCTGGTAATGTTTCTATCGAGCCCCTGCCTTTCCTTGTTGAGCTCATTCAGCTCGAGGGCCAGCTCCTCAGCTTCGTGTTCATCTTCGGCTAACAGCAGCCTGACCGCCACTCCGGCATCCTTCAAGCGACCGGCGGCGTTGATACGTGGTCCGATCATGAAGACGACCTTAGTCACATCCATGTGCACGTTCTTGTAATCACCTCTAATGAATTTATCGATCACCATTTGCAAACCCGGTGAAGGTGAACTGGACAGTTTCTGTAACCCAAGTGCGGTCAGCACCCGGTTCTCCCCTGTCATTGACACAAGATCGGAACATACACTTACCGCGACCAAGTCGAGGTATTGGTTCGGCTTATCCGGGTCAAGACTCCAACTGGACGCCAGCGCCGATACCAGCTTCCAGCCTATCCCGCAACCGCTCAACTCTTTGAATGGATATGTGCAATCTGACCTCTTGGGGTTTAGTACGGCAACCGCATCCGGTAATTCGTCTCCGGGTGTGTGGTGATCACATATGATGAAGTCGACGCCATTTGCTTTCGCAAGGGCAACGAGCTCCACCGAGCGAATGCCACAATCGAGCGCGATGACCAGGTCTATATGTTTCTCTTCGGCATCCACAATGCTCAATTCCGATATCCCGTATCCTTCTTTCTCCCGATCCGGGATATAGTGATCTATATGTTCAAAGTGATCCTTCAGGAATTGATAGACCACGGCCACGCTGGTGGTTCCGTCTACATCATAGTCACCATAAACGCGAATTTTCTGTCCTTCCTCGCGCGCCGTGGTGATCCGTTCTACAGCCTGGTACATATCGCGCATCAGAAATGGGTCGTGCAACTGAGCAGGGTCAGGCTTCATGAATGCGCTCATCTCCTCTCGTGAATTCACACCCACGCGATGGAACAACAACGCATACAAAGGAGGCACTCCGAGTTTAGCGGAAAGTTCATTGATCTCCTCTTTGCCGAGGACGCTAGCCGGTTTCCAGAATTTTTCCTGCACGCTCCCTTGTTGGGAACGAAGTTAGGAGGTCAGGCTGATATCTACCTGTGTCAGGTCGATAAATGCATTTATCCGATGCAATATCTCATCCATCTGCAAGTCCTGAAGTCGCTCGGTGCCGAATTTCTCCACGCAGAATGAAGCCATCGCTGAACCGAAGATCACTCCACGCTTCATGTGTTCAAAATCAACCCGGTCTTGACTGGCAAGATAGCCTACGAAGCCACCCGCAAATGTGTCACCTGCACCTGTTGGGTCAAATACATCTTCTAGTGGAAGCGCCGGAGCGAAGTAGACGTTCTCCTCGTAGAACAGCAGAGCACCATGCTCCCCTTTTTTGATAATGAGGTATCGCGGTCCCATGTCCCGGATCACTCGTGAAGCTTTCACCAAACTATACTCTCCACTCAACTGTCGGGCTTCCTCATCGTTGATGATCAGGACATCCACTTTTTTCATTGCCTTCTTAAGGTCGTCAAGCGCCACATCCATCCAAAAGTTCATGGTATCCATGGCTACCAGCTTAGGACGGTTATGGATGCGCTCCATCACCTTGAGTTGCACATCCGGACTCAGGTTACCAAGCATGAGGTAATCGCAATTCTGATATTCTTCCGGGATGACCGGATCGAAATATCCCAATACATTCAGCTCGGTCACAAGTGTATCCCTACTGTTCATATCGTTGTGGTAACGACCGCTCCAGAAGAAGGATTTCTCTCCGTCTTTGATCTGGAGTCCTTTGGTGTTCACTCCCATGTTCTCCATGCGGTTGATGTCTGCAACGGGGAAGTCGCCTCCGACCACGCTGACCAGATTGATGCGGTCCGCGAAGTAGCTGGCTGCCATAGAAATATAGGTAGCGGCACCACCGATGATCTTGTCGGTTTTGCCAAATGGAGTTTCGATGGCGTCAAATGCCACGGATCCGATCACGAGTAAGCTCATAGTACTGCTGATTTGGTGCTGCAAAAATGCGATAAAAAAGGGGGCGGGAAAACCGGTGCGGAGATCCCTTGATTTTTTGTGAAAATTTATTTGGAGAAATGTGGAATGAATTATTTTTGCAGCCCTGAAAAACCAACATGCCTCCATAGCTCAGTTGGTTAGAGCGACGGACTGTTAATCCGCAGGTCCCAGGTTCAAGTCCTGGTGGGGGCGCTAGATAGAAAAACCTCTCAACGAAAGTTGGGAGGTTTTTTTGTGACTATACGTTCGAAGGACGCAGAAATTTATTCTCCAAAGATTTAAAAAGTGTACCCTGATATGCTGACTTGATTGTTCGGTCCCTTTACTGTAGAAGATCTACAAGATGTAGATGAATTGCAGAAAGGGATGGTATATGGGGTTGGTTTTGTGTGTGGGTATTTTTCTTGTGAGATCTATTCCTGGCATAGGGGCTATCCGTGCTTTAGGTTGATGTGATGAAGAGTGTGGGGAGACATGCCCTGTTTCATGTTCTTCTATTAACCTAACTTGCTATCCCTTTTGGTTGAATATTGAGGAGAATTACAGTTTCATTCACGCAATTGAGCGAAAGAGTTACCCTCCGAGAAAGTGAAGACCGGCAATTCTTGA